>CAWVFT010000020.1:0-62558 GCA_963928635.1 Bacillota bacterium
AAAAGTAATTGAACAATATATAAACTTAAAGATAAATATTTCAAAAATCTGATGCCATATATATTAAAATTCCGTTCCTTACTGGTCGGACTTATCATATAAGGCAATTAGTCAATAATTTTATAATATTAGCAGTTGTGCAGGACTGGTCTATACTAATTGGCATCCTCCAATACTTAAGCGTCACTCTATTTTAATATATATGACATCAGATTTTTATAATGATTAATAAAAAAAGGATGATACAATTGGGAAAAAAATTATTAATAACAGAAAAGCCATCAGTAGCAATGGAGTTTGCAAAAGCACTGAAAATAAAAGCAGATAGAAAGAATGGATATTTAGAAGCAGAAGAATGGATAATAACATGGTGTGTAGGACATTTAGTAACAATGAGTTATCCAGAAAAATATGATGAAAAATTAAAATTTTGGAGATTAGACACATTGCCATTTATACCAGAAGACTGGAAATATGAAATAATTCCAGCAACACAAAGGCAATATAATGTAATAAATGAATTAATGCATAGAGATGATATCGAAGAAATATACAATGCAGGAGACTCTGGAAGAGAAGGAGAATACATACAAAGACTTGTATTTATGATGACAAAACCAGATCCAAAAATAAAAATGAAAAGAGTATGGATAGATTCTCAAACAGAAGAAGAAATCTTAAGAGGAATAAGAGAAGCAAAAGACTTATCAGAATATGATAGTTTATCAGATAGTGCATACTTAAGAGCAAAAGAAGATTATTTAATAGGAATCAATTTTTCAAGGCTATTATCAATAATATTTGGAAGGAAACTTGCAAAAGATATAAACGAAGAAAAAGCATCTATATCAGTAGGTAGAGTAATGACATGTGTGTTAGGAATGGTTGTATCAAGAGAAAGAGAAATAAGAAACTTCCAAAAAACAAAATATTATAAAATAATAGGAAAATTTGGAACAGAAGATTCATACTTTAAAGCAGAATGGAAAGGTGCAGAAAATTCTACAATGTGGGAATCAAATAAATTATATAATGAAACAGGATTTAGAAAACAAAAAGATGCTCAAGACTTTATATTATCATTAAAAGATAAAAAAGCGATCATCAAAGAAATAAAAAAATCAAAACAAAAAGATAATGCACCATTATTATTTAACTTAGCAGAAATCCAAAACGAATGTACAAAAAGATTTAAAATAAAACCAGATGAAACACTTGAAATAATACAAAATTTGTATGAAAAGAAATTAGTAACATATCCAAGAACAGATGCAAGGGTTTTATCAACAGCAGTTGCAAAAGAAATAAAGAAAAACCTAAATGGTATTGCAAAGGGATATAAAAATGAAGAAGCTCAAAAATACATAAATAAAATGGTAGAAGAAAAATATTCAACAAATCTTTTAAAAACAAAATATGTAAATGATAGTAAAATAACAGACCACTATGCAATTATACCAACAGGACAAGGATATGAAAACTTTGATAAATTACCAGATTTACAAAAACAAGTATATGATATAATTGTAAAAAGATTTTTAGCAATATTTTTCCCACCAGCAGAATATAACAAAATACAAGTTACTGTTCAAATACAAATGAATGAAAATAAAAACGAATTGTTTTATGCAAGTGAAAAAATTTGTATAAATAAAGGATATTTAGAAATTTTGCAGAAAAAAGACAAAAAAACAAACAAATTATCCACAGAAAGTTCAGAAACTGTGGATAACTCAGTGGAAAACGAAGAAGGAAATTCAGAAGAGAACATAAAAATATTAAAAACATTAAAAAAGAATCAAGAAATACAAATTAATAATTTTGAGACAAAAGAAGCAGAAACATCACCTCCAAGCAGATATAATTCAGGTTCTATAATACTTGCAATGGAAAATGCAGGTAAATTAATAGAAGATGAAGAATTAAGAGAACAAATAAAAGGAGCAGGAATTGGAACAAGTGCAACAAGGGCAGGGATTATTAAAAAATTAGAGCAAATTAAATATTTGCAAATAAATTCAAAAACACAAATAATAACACCAACACAAAAAGGAGAAATAATATATGATATAGTAAACAATTCTATGCCAGATATGTTAAATCCTAAACTAACAGCTAGTTGGGAAAAGGGCTTAGATATGGTAGCGAAAAAAGAAATTGAACCAAATGAATTTATGGTAAAACTAGAAAATTATATAAAATCTAAGTTTAATAAATTGGTAATAAAGAGATAAAATCTGGCTAGCATAAAGCTAGCCAGACGTTCAAAAAAGGATAGGAGTAGGTTCCCTACGCCAGTCTTCAGAAAAAAGAAGATGATAATTATCTGTAATTACAACTTCTTTTTTCCCTGAATCGAGATTAAAACGTTTCAGGAATGCTTTAGCAGAATCAGAACGTGCCCAAAAAACAGCACAACCCAATTCTTTGTATTCCTTTCTTAGCAGTTGAATAAACTGTCTCCGGGCTTCTAAGTTATTAGAGCCTGGAAACAATTTCCTAAATGCTGCCCCACAAATTCTTTCCGATAACGTTGCTCTCATAGTATCCTCCTTAATGTAAAAAATTAATAGTTACAAATATATTGTACCAAATTTTTAGTGAAAAGTCAATTTATGTAAAATACACATCAAACAATAGTACCTCCATTTACATGAATAACCTGACCTGTAACATATCTAGAATCATCACTTGCAAGATACAAATAAGCCGGAGCAAGTTCAAAAGGTTGGCCAGCTCTTTTTAAAGGAGTTTCTGTACCAAATATTTCTACTTCCTGTTCGTTAAAAGAAGAAGGAATAAGTGGAGTCCAAATAGGTCCAGGGGCAACAGCATTAACCCTAATTTTTTGGTCTGCTAATGACAAGGAAAGAGATTTAGTAAATACCATAATAGCACCTTTAGTTGCAGAATAATCAATAAGATTTTTCTTTCCACCAAAAGCAGTAATAGAAGTAGTATTAATAATACTGCTATTGGCTTGCATATATGGTAAAACAGCTTTAGTTAAATAAAAGAAAGTATAGATATTAGTTTCGAAAGTGTCTCTTAACTGACTACTAGAAATATCTAAAATACTATTTTGTGGAAATTGAACACCACAATTATTTACTAATATATTGATTTTACCAAAAGTATTCATAGTAGTTTGAACTATATATGTTGATAAATTCTCATCTCGTAAATCACCAGGAATTAATAAACACTTTCTTCCAAGCTTTTCGATAATTTGTTTAGTATAATTAGCATCCTCATGTTCATTTAAATAACTTATAACAACATCAGCACCTTCTTTTGCAAATAAAACACTAACAGCACGACCAATTCCACTATCTCCGCCAGAAATAATAGCAACTTTATTACATAATTTATTACTAGGTGTGTAATTAGGATTATCAAAGATAGGTAAAGGTTTCATTTTAAATTCCATTCCTGGTTGTATGTTTTGATGCTGAGCTGGGAAAGTAATAGGTGTTTTTAAATTTTCATCTTTATATCCAAAATATGGAATATTAGGATAATTATCAGACATAAAAAAAGACCTCCTAAAAAATATTTATATATTATATGCAATAAAAAATAAAATAGAACTCCAAAGCTATCTTTTTTTAAAAATATGTGATATACTATTAAAATAGAACATTATTACTTAAAACATAAAAACAAATTCATCTGAGCGAAAAGGAATGAAAAAATTGAACACAATAATAGGAGATTTAGGAAAATCTAAAAAATTTGTAGACTTAATAAAGCAAATAGAAAGTAAAACAAGTCCGATATTAATATCGGGCTTAACTGGCGTGGGAATGGTACAAATAATATCAGGTATAAATACATATGCCAAGAAGCCAATAGCAATAATAACATATAATGAAATTCAGGCAAAACAAATAATAGAAAACTTGCAAAACTTCACAGATAAAGCAATATTCTTCCCCAAAAAAGAAATCGTAACATATGACTACATAGCAGAAAGTAAAGACTTGCCATATGAAAGAATAGAAACATTAAATCAAATAGTACAAAAAAGAACGCCAATAGTAGTAACAACAATAGAAGCATTAATGCAAAAAATACCATCCAAAGAAACACTATATAAAAATAGATTAGAACTAAAAACAGGAAAAACATATTCATTAGAAGAAATAAAACAAAAGCTAGTAAACTTAGGATATATAAGATGTGATTTAATAGAAGGAAAAGGAGAATTTAGTGTAAGAGGAGACATACTAGATATATCTTTAGATGACAAAATTGGTATAAGGATAGAATTTTGGGGAGATGAAGTAGACTCAATAAGAAAGTTTGCAATAGCAAGCCAAAGGTCAATAAATACATTAGAAAAAGTAGAAATAAATCCAGCACATGAATATATCTTAGAAAGACCAATCGAAGAAATTATAGGTAAAATAAGAAATAAAGTAGTAAAAGAAAAGCAAGAAGAAATCTTAGAAGAAGATATCGAACAAATAAAAGCAGGAAACTATATAAGTAAAATAGATAAATATTTTGACTGTTTTTATAAAAATCAAGCGACACTATTAGAATACTTTTCTGATAATTATATAATTGCAATTGATGAAGAAAGCAAAATAGAACAAAGAGCGAAAAATATTCTACAAGATAACATTAATTTAAGTAAAAGTTTAATAGAAAAAGAAAAAATAGTACCAGAAGCAATAGAGAACATACAAAAATACGATATATTGAAAGAAAAAATAGAAAAGAAAAAAAGCTTAATATATTTAGAAAAACAAGATATATTATTAAAAAAACAAGCAGAAAAATATGATTTTAAATATAGAGAAGTAAATTATTATAAAAGTGAAATAGAAAATTTATTTAAAGACTTAAAAACAGCAATAAAAGAAAATAAGGATATATATATTCTAGTATCATCAAAAGATAAAGCAAAAAAACTACAAGAAATACTAGAAAAAGAAGAAATTGCAACTAAAATAGAAGAAAATTTAGATAAAACAATAATAGTAAAATCAAAAGAAAAAATCGTAACAATAGGAATAGGTAAATTAACAGAAGGATTTGAAAACTATGAAATAAACCAATTAGTAATATCGGCAGAAGACCTAATAGAAGGAAAAAGAAGAAAAAGGATATCAATACATAAAGAATATAGTGAAGGAGAAAAAGTAGTATTTGCAGACCTAAAAATAGGAGACTATGTTGTTCACAAAAACTATGGTATAGGAATATATATTGGTGTAAATACAATAACAGCAGATAAAGTAACAAAAGACTATATAAAAATTAAATATGCAAATGATGATGTATTATATGTCCCAACAAACCAATTAGACAGTATAAGAAAATACATAGGAGGAGATTCAATACAGCCTAAAATAAACAAACTAGGTAGTAGAGAATGGACAGAAACAAAAGCAAGAGTAAAGAAAAATTTAAGAGAAGTAGCAAGAGAACTAATAGAATTATATGCAAAAAGAGAAAAATCAAAAGGATTTGCATTTAGTAAAGATACTCCATGGCAACAAGAATTTGAAGCAAAATTTCCATATCAAGAAACAGATGACCAATTAAGATGCATAGAAGAAGTAAAAAAAGATATGGAATTACCAAAACCTATGGATAGACTATTATGTGGTGATGTTGGCTATGGAAAAACAGAAGTAGCAATAAGAGCAGCATTTAAAGCAGTAATGGACCAAAAACAAGTTGCATATTTAGCACCAACAACAGTTTTAGCAGATCAGCAATATAAAGAATTTAAAGAAAGAATGAAAGATTACCCAATAAAAGTAGAATTACTAAATAGATTTAGAACAGAAAAACAGCAAAAAGAAGTAATCAAAAAATTAAAACTAGGAGAAGTAGATATTGTAATTGGAACACATAGACTACTAAGTAAAGATGTAGAATTCGAAGATATAGGACTATTAATAATAGATGAGGAACATAGATTTGGGGTAAAGGCAAAAGAGAAAATAAAAGAATACAAAACAAGCATAGATGTATTAACAATGACAGCAACACCAATACCTAGAACACTACATATGTCAATAGTAGGAATAAGAGATATGTCAGTAATATATGAACCACCACAAAATAGAAAACCAGTACAGACATATGTATTAGAATATGATGAAGAAGTAATAAAAGAAGCAATAACAAAAGAACTAGAAAGAAACGGACAGGTATTTTATATCTTCAATAACGTTGAAAATATACAAAAAAAGGCAGATATAATTTCAAATTTAGTACCAGAAGCAGAAGTAGCATATGCACATGGAAGAATGAGTGGTAAAGAAATTGAACAAATCATGAAAGACTTCATCGACCAAAAAACAAATGTATTAGTTTGTACAACAATATTGGAATCAGGAATAGATATACCAAATGCAAACACAATAATAGTAGAAAATGCAGATAGGATGGGGTTAGCACAACTGTACCAGATAAGAGGAAGAGTAGGAAGAAGTGATAAACAAGCATATGCATATATAACATATAAAAGAGACAAAATGATAAGTGAAGTAGCAAATAAAAGACTAAAAGCAATAAAAGAATTTACAGAATTCGGATCAGGATTCAAAATAGCAATGAGAGACTTAGAAATAAGAGGAGCAGGAAGTTTGCTCGGAGAAATACAGTCAGGACACCTAGAACAAGTTGGATATGATACATATTGTAATTTACTAGATGAAGTTGTAAAAGAAATGAAAGGAATAGAAATCCAAGAAGATATAGAGCTACAAATCGACTTAAATGTATCAAGCTATATCCCAGAAGAATACATATCAGATGGTAGCCAAAAAATCGAAATATATCAAGATATTGCATTATGTAAAAACGAAAAAGATGTACAAGATGTAACAGACGAAATAATAGATAGATTTGGAAATCCACCAGTAGAAATTGAAAATTTATTAGATATTGCAAGAATAAAATATCTAGCAAAAGCATTAAACATCATAAAAATACAAAGCAAAAAAACTGCTGTAACATTCACATTTGAAAATAGTAAAATAGACATAGATTTAAACAAATTAATAGAAAAATACGGAACAAAAATAAAATTTTCAGCAGGAATAAAACCAATGATTACCTTAGAAATAGGCTCAACAAATGAAAGACAGATATTAAACGACACAACAGAATTCTTAATCGGGATTTAGGGACGTATCTTAAAATCCCTATTTTTCGGGATTTAGGGGACAGACCTCAAAAAGTATTTAATATAAATTTATGTTGTATACGGAAATTTCTTACAAAATTTCCTATTCAATAAAAAAAGCGACATGCAAATATTATAATAATACTTATAATACTTGTATGTCGTTTTGATTTTAACCCGTATTTTGATATCTAGAACGAAAATTAGAGTCATCAAAAAGTTTGTCAACAGAAATTTCTAAAACTTGGCTAATTTTCCATAAAGTAAAAACACTAATTCCTTGAGAAATTTTTTCGCTTTCTAAATTCCCTATTAAAGCAGTTGAAACATTCACAAGTTCAGCCAAGTTTTCTTGCGTCATTTTGCCTTTATTTAAATTATATAAATTTCTATAATATTTAACATTATACCCAATAATTTTGAATAAATAATTAGAATCTAAATTTTCCATAAGTTCTCCTTAATAAATCATAAATACTATAATATAAACTATTTTCTAATTTTAAAAACAAAAATACAATACATTCAAAATGATATTTTATCATTGACGATGATAAAATGATTTTATATAATTTATGTATGAAAATGTATATTAAGGTAAACAAATGTAAAAAATAGTAAAATGAGAGGAGCAAAAGAGATGTTTAAAACTAAAAAAGAGGCTGGAATAACATTAATAGCATTAGTAATCACAATTATAATTTTATTAATATTGGCAGGAGTGACAATTGCGGTACTATCAGGAGATAATGGGATATTAACAAAAGCAACAGATTCAAAAGAGCAAACAGAAATTGGAGGAGAAAAAGAAGCTATAGGAATTGCATATAATGGATTAATAGCGTAAAATCAAGGAGAAGGAGAAATTACTGCAGAAAAACTAAAAGAAGAGTTGACCAGAAATGGGAGAACAGATATAAAAGATGTAACAGGAGAAAATCCAATAACAGTAGAATTTAATTCAGGAAGGAAGTATGATATAAATAATAATGGTATTATCACAGAAAATAATAAGGTAATAGGAGACGAGAGTTGGTATACATGGGAAGAGATAGAAAATGGAATTAGAATAACAGGTTTTAATGATAAAATAACAGAACTAAGAACACAAAAAAGCCAAGAATTTGCCGAAATTGCAAATAATACAGACGGAATATCTGATGAAGAATTATATGAATTGATATTTGATTTTATAGAGTCTATAAGAGAGGAAATAGAAACAAAAGATCATGGAATAGGAAATATTCCATCACAAATAAATGGAAAAAATGTGACAGAGATAGGAGAATATGCATTTATGCTAATGCCAGTCAAAGAATTGACGCTTCCAAACACAGTAACCAATATACAACCTTGGGCATTTATGACGGGAGGAGCAAAAGAAGTTATAATACCAAGTTCTGTAAAGACCATAGGAACAGGTGCTTTTCAGCTTGCTATAGTGGAAAAATTAACATTTTCTACAACAGAAAGTATTGAAATCGGTGTGAGAGCTTTTGATAATTGTTTGAATTTAGAAAAAGTTACTTTTAAAACTAGTAATGTTACATTAGGAGAAAAAATCGATGATGGTAATATCGGAATTTTTGACAAGTGTCCTAAATTAGTAGACAACACTATTCAAATACCACAAGGAAGCCGACAAAACTTTAAAAATTATACACTAACACAATGGGGACTATCATCTTATAATGCATTTTATGAAGAATAAAACCAAAAGGAGAGTGAAGTGAGCTTAAATTATTAGACAAAAAAGTTTAATAAGGAGGGTTCATTTATTTACGATTTTTTATGTAATAGATAACAAACTTGCTAAAAATCGAAAAAAGTTATAAAATACAATAGTACAGAACATAATAAAATGTACTATTGTTTTTTATTAAAGGAGAAAAACTATGAATATAATTTCAAGCAAAGAAAATGAATATATAAAACACATACGAAAATTAAAAGAAAAAAAATATAGAGATCAAAATAACGAATATATAATAGAAGGCTTAAAAATGGTAGAAGAAGCAATACAAGAAAAAGCCCAAATAAAGAATATAATAATATGTGATGACTGCGAAAAAACAGGAAGTATACCAAAAGACCTAATGTATGAAATAGCAAAATACAATTGTATATACGTAACAAAGAAAATATTTGAGATATTAACAGAAGTAGTAAATCCACAAGGGATAATAGCAGTAGTAGGAAAAGAAAACAAAGAATCAAATATAGATAAAGACCAAGAAATAATATTAGCATTAGATGACATACAAGACCCAGGAAACCTAGGAACAATATTAAGAACAGCAGACAGTGTAGGATTAAAACAAATTTTAGTATCCAAAGGAACAGCAGACGCATATAATCCAAAAGTCGTTCGTTCAACTATGGGGGCAATATTCAGAATAAAAATAATAGAATGTGAAAATTTAGAAATCAAACTAAAAGAATTACAAAAAGATAGTTACAAAATATTAGTAACATCATTACAAACAAAACAAAGTATATATGATGTAAAATACAATAAAACAGTTATAGTAATAGGAAACGAAGCAAATGGAGTATCAGAAAACATACAAAAAATAGCAGACAAAAAAGTAAAAATACCAATGATAGGAAAAACAGAAAGCCTAAATGCATCAGTAGCAACAGGAATAATACTGTATGAATATGTAAGGCAGAAAATCGGGATTTAGGGACGTATCTAAAAGTCCCGAAAAATAGGGAAAATAGGGACAAATCTTAAAAATAATCTAAGAAAAATAAAAAAATTAAGATCTGTCCCCAAAATCCCTAAATCGCGGGATTTTGAGAACCGTCCCTAAATCCCGATGGAATAGGAGAGCAGATGTATAGAGAAAAGATAAAAGAACTAATTAAATGGAAAAATGAAGATAAAAATAATGTTTTAATATTAAAAGGTGCACCAAGAACAGGCAAAACATGGCTTTTAAAAGAATTTGGTAAAAAATATTATGACAAAACTATATATATCGATTTTAAAAATGAAGTTAACAAAGAAAATTCCAATGAAGTAGCAACCATAAAAAAAATAATAGAAGAAAAAGAAACGGAAGATATAACAAAAAAAATAGAAGAGACTCTAAAAATAGTAGAAAATGATAAAAAAGAATACATAGTTATATTAGATAATTTAGACTATAACGAAAATGCAGTAAATAATTTAAAATTACTTTTAAAAAACAACAAGAAATATGATATAATAGCATCAATTTCAAAATATGGATTAGCTTTACCCGAAAATATTAAACTACCTCAAAATAAAGTAAAATATGTTACATTAAGCCCACTTAATTTTAGTGAATTTATATTAGCGATAGAAAATATAGATTTAGAGAACATGAGCATAGAAGATAAAATTAAAGAGATAGAAAATAACAATTCAAAATATCTAAATAGTCTAAAAAAATACATGTTTATAGGTGGAATGCCAGAAGTAGTAGAGGACTTTCAGAAAAATAAAAATTATATTAATGTTAGAAATTTGCAAAATAATATAATAAAAATATATGAAGAAGAAATAGAAAAAGCACCAATTACAATAAGAGAAAATATAAAAAAAATTTGGAATAGAATTCCAGAGAGAAACAAAGCTCATAAAGGAACATGGACATATTCAGAAATTAGAGAAGGAGCACAAGTAAACGAATTTGAAGTAGCAATAAAATATTTAGAAGATATAGGATATATTTATAGAATAAATAGAACATATCAAGCAGATATCCCACTTATCGTATATCAAGATACATCTCTTTTTAATTTATTTTACATAGATATCGGACTATTATCTGCAAAAATGGATTTAGATTTATCAATAATATTAGAAAAGAACAAAATATTTACAATATATGAAGAAAATTTATCTGAACAATATATAATGCAAGAAATAAAGAGTAAGTTGGATAATAGTATATATTGTTGGAAATCAAAAAATCTATTAAATTTTGTCAATTTTATATTTCAATATGACGCAAAAATTTATGCAATTAAAAAAATGATAGAACCAGTAAAAAAAGATGTAAGCCTAAAATTATTTCATCAAGAAAATCACATAAATAATTGTATAAATATAACGCTTGATAAATATTCATATGAAGGCTGGCATAAAGACATACCAATTTATCTAATAGGAGACATCAATTTTATAACACACAGAGAATTATAAAATAAAAATCTAAAATTAGGAGAAAGTAAAATGGCAATACATATAGTAATGGTCGAACCAGAAATACCACAAAATACACGGAAATATAGCAAGAACATGTGCAATAACAGGAGCAAAATTGCATTTAGTACATCCGCTTGGATTTAAAGTAGACGAAAAATCTGTAAAAAGAGCAGGATTAGACTATTGGGACAAGTTAGATATTGAAGAACACAATTCACTAGAAGAATTTTTAGAAAAATATAAGCCAGAAGAGCATAATATGTTTTTTGCAACGACAAAAGGAAAAACAAAATATACTGATATAAATTATTCTAAAATGGAAGAAGTATTTGTATTGTATGGAAAAGAAACAAAAGGATTACCAGAGTGGCTTCTAGAAAAATATTTAAATACAAAAACAATTAGAATACCAATGCTACCAACATTAAGATCGTTAAATTTATCGAACTCAGTAGCTATAATAACATATGAAATATTAAGACAAAAAGATTTTGAAGGACTAGAAGGCATAAGCAAATATTTTGATAAATAAAAAAGAAAAAATTAAAATTTAATTTTTATAAACCAGATCTATGACGCAGGAAAGGAATGATATTAAGTATGAGTTTAAATCCAAAAGCTTATTCACAAGTGAGTTATATATTAAATAACATGAGTTCTGAATTAAAAAACAAAATACCAAAAGAAATAATTTCTTTAATAGAAAAGAAGAAAGACACTACATACAAAATAAATATAGACAATATTGAAGATTTAGAATTACTAGAAGATACTGAGAAAATATTATCAGTAATATATACAGATTTTATCGCAACAGAAGAAGAAAGAAAAATAATAAAGAACAAAGAAAAAATGATACAAAACAATTATATAAGATATAAAAAGGAGAATGTTGATGAATAAGAAATATAATCTATATTCAGATATAAATGAATGGTTAAAAAATCATGATGGAAAATTTCCAAGAGCAAATATAAGAAAAAATGGAAAAAGAATAAATATAAGCCACCTTACTTCTGATGAAGTAAAAGAAGTAAATTTAGCGGAAGTTTGGAGAAAAAGTGAAGAATATAAAATGTATAAAAAATATAGAGAGTGTGCAACAGACGAAATTCCAGAAGAATATAGACAAGATATAATTAATATAAGAACAATTGCTAAAAAATCAACACAAGAGATGGTAAAAAGGTGGATAAAAGATCATAATGGAAAAACTCCAAGAAGAAATATTGTAAAAAACGGAATAAGAATGAAGAGAAGCGAGATGTCAGAAGAAGAAAAAGAAGAAGTAAACTTAAATCAAAGATGGAAAGATTCAAAATCATATAAAATATTAAAAAAATATATAAATGAAGCAGAAGAAAATATTCCCAAAGAATATATAAGGATGATTAGAGAATATAAAGAATTAATACAACCAGAAGCTAGAATGTTAAAAATAATGAGAAAAGCGGTAGGTAAAAGAGTAGGAGATAACGAAGTAACTAGAAATGAAATACGAAAAGAATTAGAATACCAACAAGAAAGATAAAATATACCTTTATCTAGAATTTAGATAAAGGCATATTTTTTGCACTTTAAAGCTGAATTTACATAAAATATACTAAGCAATTAAATATGACATTATGAATTGCAACAAGATTCAGTAATAGGGAGGAAAAGATTCCAATTTAATTGTATCTCAAGAAAGGAATGAGAATAAAAAATGAATAAAATACTAGAATTAAAAAATATAAGTAAAAAATATCAAAGCAAAAAAGGAGAAATAATAGCAATAAAAAATATAAATATGAAAGTAAAAGAAGGTGAATTTGTATCAATAATAGGACCAAGTGGATGTGGAAAATCAACATTATTATCAATAATAAGTGGATTAGAAGAAAAAACAACTGGAGAAATATATATAGAAGGAGAAAAAATAGAAGGGATATCATCAAAAATAGGATATATGCTACAAAAAGACTGTTTATTAGAATGGAGAACTATTTGGAGTAATGTGGTATTAGGGTTAGAGTTAAAAGGGAAAATAAATGAAGAAAATAAAAAGTATGTAGAAAACTTACTAAAAAAATATAATTTATATGATTTTAAAGACAAATATCCATCTGAATTATCAGGAGGTATGAGGCAAAGGACAGCACTAATTAGGACTTTAGCAGTAAGACCTAAAATTCTATTATTAGATGAAGCCTTTTCAGCACTAGATTATCAAACCAGAATAATGGTTACAAATGACATATATAACATATTAAGAAAAGAAGGAATTACAGCAATTATAGTAACACATGATATATCAGAAGCAATAAGTATGTCAGATAGAGTAGTTGTCTTAACAAAAAGACCAGGAGAAATAAAAGATATACACAAAATAAACTTTGAAATGGAAAATAGAAATCCAATAAACTGCCGAGAAAATCCAAAATTCAGCAAATATTTTAATACATTATGGAAGGAGCTTGGTGTAGATGAATAAAATAATCTCAAAAGAAAGAAAACAATATTTAGGCAAAATAAAAAAACAAAAAATATTGATACTAATAACACAAATATTAGTAATTATAGGATTTTTAGCATTGTGGGAAATACTTGCACATTTAAATATAATAGATAGCTTTATAACAAGTAGCCCGAGCAGAATATTAAATACATTTATGAATCTAGGTTCAAACGATTTACTAATGCATGTAGGAGTAACAGTATATGAAACTGTTGTAGGATTCTTAATTGGAACAATATTAGGAATAATAATAGCTATAATACTATGGTGGTCAAACTTTTTAGCAAAGGTGTCAGAACCATTTTTAGTAGTATTAAACAGTTTACCAAAAGTAGCATTACGGACCAGTAATAATAATATGGGTAGGAGCAGGAACACCTGCAATAATAGTAATGGCAGTAGCTATATCTTTAGTAGTAACAATACTTGAAAACTTAAATGGATTTTTAAGAACAGATAAAGATTTAATAAAAATGGCAAAAACATTTAAGGCAAATAAAATGCAAATTCTAACAAAAATAGTATTACCAGCAAATATTTCTACTTTTATAAATTCTTTAAAAGTAAATATAGGACTTTCTCTTGTAGGTGTAATATCAGGAGAATTTTTAGTGTCTAAAGCAGGTCTTGGATATTTAATAGTATATGGAGGTCAAGTATTTAAACTAGACCTAGTAATGACAAGTGTAATCATTTTAGGAATAGTTGCGGGAATTATGTATGGAATAGTTGTATTACTAGAAAAAGCAATATTAAATAGTAAAAAGTTCAAATAAGTTGTTAAAAAATCGTTACAATTCTTGGATTTATAAGGCTATGAATTGTAACAAAAAATCTCCATCCACATTGACAAAATTTAGATAACAAACATAAGATATAATACATCAAAGTAAAAGCTAGAATAAAAAAGAAAGGAGAAGTTATGAAAAGAAACATAATAGTAGTAGTGATAATCTTAATAGTTGTTATTATAGGAATAAGTATATACAGTATATTTAATAACAAAAACGAAACAGGAACAAAACTAACAACAGTGACTGTAAGTGAAGTAACAAGATCAGTATTTTATGCACCACAATATGCAGCAATAAACGAAGGATTTTTTGAAGAAAATGGCATAAAAGTAGAATTAACAACATCATCAGGAGCAGATGCAGTAATGACCACTGTACTTGCAAATCAATGTGATATAGGATTTGCAGGACCAGAAGCATCAATATATGTATATAATGAAGGAAAAGAAGACCATACACAAGTATTTGCACAACTAACCAAAAGAGATGGATCGCTATTAATATCAAGAACAGACACAGATAACTTCAGTTGGCAAGACCTAAAAGGAAAAACTGTAATACCAGGAAGAAAAGGTGGAGTGCCATATATGACATTAGAATATGTACTAAGAAAAAACGGAATAAACCCAGAAACAGATGTGACATTAGATGATAGTATAAAATTCGACTTAATGGCAGGAGCGTTTGCAAGTGGAAATGCAGATTATGTAACACTATTCGAACCAACAGCATCATTAACAGAAATAGAAGGAAAAGGATATGTAGTAGCCTCAGTAGGAGAAGCAGCAGGGGAAATACCATATACAGCATATTTTGCAAAACAAAGTTATATAGAAAACAATGAAAAAACAATACAAAATTTCACAAATGCAATTTACAAAGGTCAACAATGGGTAAAAGAACATACAGCAAGAGAAGTGGCAGAAAGTATTCAAAGTTTCTTCCCAGACACAAGTTTAGATTTACTAGAAAATGCAGTACAGACATATAAAGATATAGATGCATGGAATGATACACCAGTATTAAAAGAAGAAAGTTTTAATAGACTACAAGAAGTTATGAAACAAGCAGGAGAACTTAATGAAGAAGTACCATATGAAGAAATAGTAAATAATAAATATGCTGAAAAAGCAGTAGGGATTTAGGGACGTACCTTAAAATCCCTATTTTTCGGGATTTTGGGGGACGGAACTTAAATTTTTTGTCGAATTTTGCGATGAAAAGTTAAAGGAATTTGATAAAAAGTATTGTGTTTTATGAGAAAATATGGTTTAATAAAATAAATTTACATAATTTTAATAATCGATAAATTTTAATTTTATCATTAAATTTTTAATCCAAAATTTTAAAATCATCATTAATTATTTAAATTTTTCAAAAAATAAAATTTAATCCAAATTAAAATTTATTAAGAAAGGAGAAATATTGAATTTTTTTACATATAACGATTATATTGACTATAATCAAAATAGAAGCATAAGAAAAATAGTACAAGAATCAGTCAAATGGGGAAATGGAGAGAAATTAACAGAAAAAGAAAAAAGAATAGAAGAGATAACAGAATCAATAATAAAAAATAAAAAGGAAAATATTTTATTAATAAATGATTTTTTCAATACAAAAAACAGAGCAAAATATTTAGAGTGGGTACACATGGAAGAACAAAAGAAGAATATAAAAATACTTAAAGAAAAAAATGAAGAAAAATATTATATTTTAAATTATATAATAAAAAAAGATAATAACATAATATATAAAGTATTTAAAATGTGTGTAGAGATAATAGATATTTGGAAAAATAAAAATGAAAAAAACAAATATCCAATTATTTACCCAATTATAATATATTTAGGAAACGAAAAATGGGATATTAAACCTCAAAAAAGCAAATTACAATATACAAAAATTAAATCTAATTGTATCTTTTTATCATATAATATCATTAATTTTAACAAAGAGTCTAAAGAAAATTTATTAACCAAAAAATCTTTACTATCTAATATAATGGCAATTAAAAATCAAGAAGAAAAAATATTAGAAGAATTAATAGAAAAAGAAAGTAAAACTACAAAGGATATACAAAAATATCAAAAAATAAAAAGCATGTATTATTACTTAAATTACAAAAATTAAAATTAATTTAAGAAAACTATTGACAAATAAACCTATAGGTGCTATATTTACCAAAACGCAAACATTTTAATTAATCTTCTTTAAATTAAAAGGAGGGGATAATATGGCATCTGCACCAGATTATTCAGTTATAGGAAGAAGAATAAAAGAAGTTAGAATGGAAAGAAAAATATCACAAGAGGAGCTAGCAGAAAAATTGAATATATCAGTATCATTTGTAAGTAGATGGGAAACAGGAAGAGCACAAATTAATCTAAAAAGATTAATAGAAATATCAAAAATATTAGAAGTAACAACAGACTATTTACTATCAGGAAGTGAAACAGAAACAAGAAATTATTTATCAAGAGAATTTAGTAGTATTTTAGAAAAATGTAATTCTAACCAACAAAAATTTATATACAGAGTAGCAGAATTAGTTAACCAAATGAATATATAAAGCTTTACAAAGAACAAAAAATATTATAAAATGACATAAATATACAAACAGATAAGGTGGTATAAATGTATTTAAAAAGATTAGAATTACAAGGATTTAAATCATTTGCAGATAAAACAGTGTTAGAATTTAGAAAAGGAATAACAGGAATAATAGGACCAAATGGTTCAGGAAAAAGTAATATATCAGATAGTATAAGATGGGTTTTGGGAGAGCAAAGTATGAAAGCACTAAGAGGAGCAAAAGCATTAGATATAATATTTGCTGGAACTCAAAATAGAAAATCATTAGGATTTGCAGAAGCATCATTAGTATTTGATAATTCGGACAATAGCTTGCCAATAGAATATCAAGAAGTAACAGTAACAAGAAAAATATATAGAACAGGAGAAACAGGGTACTACATAAATAAAACACCATGTAGGTTAAAAGATGTATTAGAATTATTCATGGACACAGGAATTGGAAAAGATGGATATTCAATAATAGGACAAGGCAAAATAGACGAAATATTAAGCAATAAATCTGAAGATAGGAGACATATTTTTGAGGAAGCAGCAGGAATTGTTAAATATAAAATAAGAAAGCAAGAATCAGAGAAAAAATTAGAACAAACAAAATTAAACCTGTTAAGAATAAATGACATATTAACAGAAATAGAAGCAAATTTAGAGCCATTAAAAATGCAATCAGAAAAAGCAAAAAAATATTTAAATCTAAGAGAAGAATTAAAAAACATAGAAGTAGGTTTATTTATATACAACATAGAAAAATATAAAGAAACTTTAAATGAATTAATTAAAGATGAAGAAATAATGCAAAACCAATGTAATGAAGAAGAAGAGAAACTTGAAAAAGTAAAAAGTCTAAAAGAAGAATTAAAAGAAACAATAGATAATATCACATTACAAATAGAAGAAATGTCAAATAGCGGATTTGAAAGCCAAAAAGAAATTGAAATACTTAATTCTGACATAAATGTAGCAAGAACAAAAATTGCAAACAACACAGAAAACAAAGAAAGATATGAAAAAGAAATTGAAGAAAAAAATCAAAGAATACAAGAACTAGATGAAGAAATAAAGCAAAAAGAAGAAAAGAAATTTAACTTAAAAGAAAATAAAGAAAAATTTGAAAAAGAGCTAAAAACAAAAGAAAACGAGTTAGCAAAAATAACAGAAAAGTTAACAGCAAAAGAATTAGAAATAGAAGGATATAAAAAGCAGGTAGAAGAAAATAGCGACCAAAAATATGAATTGGGAACAGAAATAAATACACAAAAGACAAATTTGCAAAACTATAATAAAAGAATAAATCAAATAAAACAAGAAATAACTTCAAACATTTCTGAGCTAGATAGAACCAGAATGGAAAAAGAAGAATTATCAAAAAACTTTTATGAAATAGAAAACTCAAGAAATAAAACTTTAAAAAATATAGAAGAAATATCAAACGAAAAAAATGAAGCAGATAAAAAGATAAAAACATATGAAGATAAAATCAGAAATATAGAAGATTCTATAAGAATGAAACAATCAAGAAGAAATTTCTTAGTTGAAACAGAAAAAGAAAAAGAAGGCTATATAAAAAGTGTTAAATCTTTATTAAAAGACTGCGAGACTATAAAGGAATTAGGAAAAGGAATGCATGGAGTTTTAGCAAACATAATTGAAGCACCAGAAGAATTAGAAACAGCAATAGAAATGTGTCTAGGAGCAAGTTTGCAAAACATAGTAACAGACACAGAAGAAGAAGCTAAAAACCTAATTGAACATTTAAGAAAAAATAACTTAGGTAGAGCATCATTTTTACCAATTACATCAGTAAAAGGTAGAAAACTAGAGAAAGTAAAATTAAATGAAAACGGAGTAATTGGAATTGCCTCAGACTTAATAAAATATGATAAAAAATATGAACAAATAATTTTGAATTTATTAGGAAGAACTGTAATTACAGATACAATAGAAACAGCAATTAAAGTAGCAAAACAAAACAATTACACATTTAGAATAGTAACAAAAACAGGAGATATAATAAATCCATCAGGAGCCATGACAGGTGGGTCAATAGCCAAAAAAACTATAAACATATTAGGTAGAAGCAAAGAAATTGAGAAATTAGGAAAAGAAATCACTAATGAAGAAAAGAAAAAAGAAGAACTTTTAAAAGAAAAAGAAAATTATGAAAATTCAATAAAAAATGTTATTGAACAGTCAAAAGAGTTAAACACAAAATTACAAGAAATTGAAATAAAATACGCAACAGAAAAACAAAAAATATTATCAATAGAATCAAGCATAGAGAAAATAGAAAAAAGGATAAAAACATTAAAAGAAGAAAAAGAAACAATAGAAAATCAAATAAAAGAAGCAAATAACATAATCGAAAATGATGATAAACAAATAGAAGAACTAACAATTAAAATAGAAGAATTATCAAAATATATACAAGAATATGCAGAAAACAATAAAGAAAATCAAAAATATATAGATGACCTAAATTTTGACATAACAAACTTAAAAATTTCAGTATCTTCTTTTGATGAAAGCGAAAATTCTATTTTAGAAATACAAGAAAGAATAAATCAAGAAATAGAAAACAACAAGAATAGTATAAAAGATAAAACAGAACAAATTGAAAAAATAAAACAAGACAATTTCAATTTAGAAGAAAATATAAAAGAAATACTAGAAAAAATAGAAAACATAAAAGAAACTGTAAAAAATAGTGGCTCTAAAATAGAAGAATTAAAACAAGAAAGAAGCAAAAAAAGTGAAGTATTGTCAAAACAAGAGGAACAAATAACAGAGAAATTTAATGTAATAGAAGATTTAAAAGCACAACTAGTAAAAATAGATGTAAAAAAGACAAAAATACAAGAAGATATAAATTCTATTATAAATAAGATGTGGGAAGAATATGAACTTACACCAAATGCAGTAGAAAATTACGAAAAACCAAATAATATTTCAGCAACACAAAAAGAAGTAAATAGACTAAGAAATGAAATAAAAGAAATAGGAAGTGTAAACATAGATTCTATTGAAGAATATAAAAACTTAAAAGATAGATATGATTTCATGAGTGAGCAAAGATTAGATTTAGAAACAACAATGAACAAACTAAGAAAAATTATATCTGAAATGACACAAATAATGAAAGAACAATTTAAAGAAAAATTCAAAGTAATAAATAAAAACTTTGACGAAGTATTTAAAGAATTATTTGGTGGAGGAAAAGCAGAATTAAAATTAGAAGATGAAGAAAAAATACTAGAATGTGATATAGAAATAACAGCACAACCGCCAGGAAAGAAATTGCAAAGCATGACACTATTGTCAGGAGGAGAAAAAGCATTAACAGCAATAGCATTATTATTTGCAATCTTAAAAATAAACCCAGCACCATTCTGTGTCTTAGACGAGATTGAAGCAGCACTAGATGATGTAAATGTATATAGATATGCAGAATATCTAAAAAAATTTTCCAAAGATACACAATTCTTAGTAATAACACACAGAAAAGGAACAATGGAAGTAGCAGACACAGTATATGGAGTAACAATGGAGGAAAATGGAATTTCTAAATTACTATCAATGAAATTGAAACAATAGGGACGTATTGATACGTCCCTAAAAGATTTTAAACAAACCAATAATAATAAGTAATATACCAGATAAAACACTCCAAAGATTATCAGGAATCTTACTAAAATTACAAAGTTTTTTACCTAAAAAATTCCCAAAATTCAAGAAAAATAATTGGAATAAACTAATAAATAAAGGAAAATAGAAAGTAAAATTTTCTATCATCCCAAAACTCATACCAACACCAAAACTATCTAAGGAAAGAGCCAACCCTAAAAAGACAGCTTCTTTAGCATCTATAGTATTAGATTTATCAAAATCAGAAGAAGTAGGATTTTTCAAAATTTGTACAGTAATACCTAAACATTTTATAAAAAAAGAATAAATTTTTTGTTGTTCATTTAACTTTTTATCAATTAAATTATTTATTCTCTTATCAGAAATATTTTTTTTATTAACAGACTGAATAAATATAAAGATTCCCACTAATATCAGAATAAAGCTTCCAATATATTCAATAATATTAGGGGAAAAAATATCTTTAAAAGTACAACCTAACAAAATTGAAATAATAGAAACCATAAAAGCAATTGTAAACAATATAATTCTAGCAATAAAAGAAATTGTGGTATTTCTAATTCCATATGTAATTCCTATACCCAAGGAATCTATACTACTAGAGATAGTTAAAATTAAAGCATGTAGAAACATAAAAACACCTCTTTATACATAATATGAAAATAAAAGTATAAAGTGTTAGCAAGTTAACCTTTTAAAATTTAAGTAATAAATTAAGACAAGCCACATATATTTTAATAAACTTGTACAAAGGAGAGTGTAAATATGTGGCAAACATTAAAAAAAGAAGAAATCTTAAAAAAATTAAACACAAATGAGAAAACAGGACTAGAAGAATCAGAGGTATTAAAAAGGCGAGAGCAGAAAGGAAAAAACAAGCTAGAAGACAAAAAGAAAGAAAGCATACTAGTAAAATTTATAAAGCAATTTAATGACTTTATGATAATAATTCTAATCATAGCATCAATAATATCTGCGATAGTTGCAAAATTACAAGGAGAAAACGACTACATTGATTCTGTTATAATTATTGGAATAGTAATATTAAACGCAATAATGGGAGTAGTGCAAGAAGCCAAAGCAGAAAAATCAATAGAAAGTTTAAAACAAATGACACCACAAAAAGCAAAAGTAATAAGAGAAGGAAAAACAAAAGAAATAAATGCAGAAGAAATAGTAGAAGGAGATATAATAATATTAGAAGCTGGAAACTATGTACCAGCAGACAGTAGATTATTAGAAAGTTTTAACCTAAAAATAGAAGAATCAAGTTTAACAGGAGAAAATATACCCGCAGAAAAGGATGCAAAAGGAATATATAAAGAGAACATACCATTAGGTGATATGAAAAATATGGCATTTATGGCAAGCATAGTAGTTAATGGACATGCAAAAGCAGTTGTAACCAATATAGGAATGGAAACTCAAGTAGGAAAAATAGCAAATATGATTATAGAAAATGAATCACCAGAAACACCTATTCAAAGAAAACTAGGGCAAGTAGGAAAAATACTAGGAATAGCCTGTTTAGCAATATGTATAATAATCTTTATTATAGGAATAATCAAAAAAATAGAACCTGTAGAAATGTTCATGACATCAGTAGGATTAGCAGTAGCAGCAATACCAGAAGGACTACCTGCAATAGTAACAATAGTATTATCTATTGGAATAACCAAAATGGCAAAAAAGAATAGCATTATAAGAAAGTTACCAGCAGTAGAAACACTAGGAAGTAGTAATGTAATTTGCTCAGATAAAACAGGAACATTAACACAAAATAAAATGAGAGTCGTAGAAATATATTCAAAAGATATAAATAAGACAATAGAGTATGGAAGCTTATGTACAGACTGCGAAATAACAGAAAAAAACGAAATAACAGGAGATCCAACAGAAAAAGCAATAGTAGAAAAAGCAATAGAACTAGGAAAAGATAAAAATCTATTGCAAATAGAATACCCAAGAATAAATGAAATATCATTTGACTCAAACAGAAAAATGATGACAACAATACATAAAATAGGGAGTAAATATAGAATAATAACAAAAGGAGCACCAGATGTTTTACTAAAAAGATGTATAAAAACAGAAGGAGCACCAGATGTTTTACTAAAAAGATGTATAAAAACAGAAGGAAAAACATTAGATTTATTAACAAGGAAAGAAATTTTAGATCAAAATATGAAAATGGCAAACAAAGCATTAAGAGTTATAGCAGTAGCATATAAAGATGTAAATATATTACCTAGCAAAATAGATAGTGATAATATCGAAAAAGATTTAACATTTTTAGGATTAGTAGGTATGATAGATCCACCAAGAGAAGGCGTAAAAGATGCAATAAAAACATGTAAAAAAGCTGGAATAAAAACGGTTATGATTACAGGAGATCATTTAGATACGGCAAAAGCAATTGCTAAAGATTTAGGAATTTTAAAATCAGATAACGAAGCAATAAAAGGTCAAGATTTAGATAAACTAACAGATGAAGAATTAAGAAAAAAAATAAAAAATTATTCAGTATTTGCAAGAGTAACACCCGAACATAAGGTAAGAATAGTTAAGGCTTGGCAACAAACAGGAGCTGTAGTAGCAATGACAGGAGATGGAGTAAATGATAGCCCAGCATTAAAAAATGCAGATATAGGAATCGCAATGGGAAAAAACGGAACAGATGTGGCAAAAAATGCTGCAGATATGATTTTAACAGATGATAATTTTGTAACAATAGTAGAAGCAGTTAAACAAGGAAGGAGTATATATGATAACATTAGAAAAGCAATACATTTTCTAATAGCAACAAATATAGGGGAAATAGTAACAATTTTTATGGGATTAGTATTAGGATTAAAATCACCATTGCTTGCACTACAATTACTATGGATAAACTTAGTAACAGATTCATTTCCAGCAATAGCACTTGGATTAGAACCAGAAGAAAAAGACATTATGAGTCGACAACCAATAGATAAAAGAAAAGGAATATTTGCAGATGGGTTATGGAATAAAATAATAGTAGAAGGAATTATGATAGGAATGCTAACACTAATAGCATTCAGCATAGGAAATAAATATTATGGACTAGAAGTAGCAAGAACAATGGCATTTCTGACAATGGGATTTCTAGAATTAATACATAGCATTAATATCAAAAGCGAAAAATCTATTTTTGAAGTTGGAATATTTGAAAATAAATATTTAATAGGAAGTATAATTTTAGGAATATTCATACAAGTAATAGTAGTCTTAATACCAGCAATTGCAAACATTTTTGAAGTAACTATGTTAAATAAGACACAATGGATAATTACAATAGTGATATCAATATTACCAATTCCAATAATAGAATTACAGAAAAAATTAAATAAATCACATACAAAAGAAAATGAGATAAAGGTTGTAAGAATTAATAAAGAAAATATTTAAAGATAAGAATATATCAAAATCCGTTTTTTAAAATTGAATATAATATCTTTTAATATAATGATTTTTCAAAGTTTTCGTTCAAGCTAATTTTCGTAGAAAATCTAAATGAATTTTACGGCACACTTCCAAGGCAAACTTGAACTCTTTCCGTAAAATTCATCAAGTTTTTCTAAACTCAAATTACTTTCAATTCAAACTTTTCAAAATTATTATATTAAAGTATATACCAAATGAGATAAATGGTTATATTCGATTTAAAAGAACGGATTTTGGCATACTTAAATAACTTCTAAAGCCTGTTCATTTGAAATATATCCATATCTAAGCATTGCATTAATAACCTGAGTTTGGCGTTGTTTTGCTAAAGTTGGATTAATATTTGGAGCATAAACAGAAGGAGCATTAGGGATTCCAGCAAGCATAGAAGCCGCATTCAAATCTAAATCTTTAGGTTCTTTGTTATAATATCCCATACTAGCCTCATAGATTCCAATATATCCATTACCAAAATTTGCAGTATTAACATACAATTCAAAAATTTCATTTTTAGAATAATTTTTTTCTAAATCAAAAGCAGCAATAACTTCAGCAAGTTTTCTAGACAAAGTTTTTTCTTGAGATAAAATAATATTTTTTGCAACTTGTTGAGATATAGTGCTACCCCCTTCTACAAAATCCCAAGCCTTTATGTTATTAAAAATAGCCCTTGCAATAGACCTAATTTCAATAGGACCATGCTCATAATATCTATGGTCTTCAATTGCAATAACAGCATTTCTATAATAATCTGACATATCATTAAACTTAACAAAATGTTCCGTATTAGTTACTTCTTCTACTCTTTCAACAAGCGCCTTTTCATCTAAAGCTTTAGAATATGTTGTATAACCAATAAGAAAGAAAATAGAAAAAAGAATTATAACTAATACTAACAAAATTATTAATATTTTCCAAAACAATTTCATAATAAATCCTCTCTTTTAAAAATTATATACTAAAAATTTAAGAAATGAAATAGATTAATAAAATTTTAATAATTATAACAAATGGTATGTTGCAAAAGCAAAAATAATATGATAGAATAGCAAACAGTAAAATATAAATATATTTTACTTATATATTAACCTTAAGAAGGTGGAAAAAAATGATAAAATTTACAAAAATGCAAGGGCTAGGGAATGATTATGTCTATATAGATGCAATAAATCAAAATATAGATAATGAATCATCTCTAGCTAAATTTGTCAGCAATAGACACTTTGGTGTAGGGTCAGACGGGCTAATCCTAATATGTAAAAGTAAAGTAGCTGACTTTAAGATGAGAATGTTTAATTCAGACGGGAGCGAAGCCGAAATGTGTGGAAATGGAATCAGATGTGTTGCAAAATTTGTATATGATAAAAAGTTCACAAATAAAACAACAATAACTATAGAAACACTAGCAGGAATTAAACAACTAAAATTAAATACAAAAGATGGAAAAGTAGAAACAGTAAGAGTAGACATGGGAGAACCAATACTAGAACCTGAAAAAATACCCGTAAATTCAAAAGAGAAACCTGTAAAGAACTTGAAACTAAAAGCAGAAGACAAAGAATTTAAATTTACATGTGTATCAATGGGAAATCCGCATGCAATAACATTTGTTGAGAATGTCAAAGAATTTGATGTAGAAAAATATGGAAAAATTTTAGAAATAGAGCCAATCTTTCCTAAAAAGACAAACGTAGAATTTATACAAATAGTAGACAAAGAACATATAAAAATGAGAGTTTGGGAAAGAGGAGCAGGTGAAACGCTAGCATGTGGAACAGGAGCAAGTGCAAGCGTTGTAGCGTGTGTCCTAAATAACTTAACAAATAGAAAAGCATTAGTAGAATTATTAGGAGGAAATCTAGAAATAGAATGGGATGAAAGAGATAATCATGTATATATGACAGGACCAGCAGTTACAGTATATGAAGGAGAATTATTAAATTAAAAAATCTTTACTATAAATCGAAACAAAAACATATGATTTAAAATCAGAATATATAAAATAAACAGGAGTGATAATATGAGTAAAATCAATGAAAATTTTTTAAATTTACAAGAAAGCTATTTATTTTCAACAATAGCAAAAAAAGTGGCAAAATACACAGAAGAAAATCCAGACAAAAAAGTCATAAAACTAGGAATAGGAGATGTAACAAGACCAATAGTTCCAGCATGTGTAGAAGCTATGCATAAAGCAGTAGATGAAATTGGAACTAAAGAAGGATTCAAAGGATATGGGCCAGAACAAGGATATGAATTCTTAAGAAATGCAATAGTGGAAAACGATTACAAAAAAAGAGGAGTTGAAATAAATCCAGATGAAATATTTGTATCAGATGGAGCAAAATGTGACTGCGGAAATATAGTAGATATATTTGCAAAAGAGAACAAAGTAGCAATTACAGACCCAGTATATCCAGTATATTTAGACACAAATGTAATGGCAGGTAGAAGTGGAAAATACAACAAAGAAACAGATACATACGAAAATATTGTGTATTTACCAGTAACAGCAGAAAACAACTTTAAACCAGAACTACCAAAAGAAAAAGTAGACCTAATTTATTTATGCTTTCCAAATAATCCAACAGGAACAGTTTTAACAAAAGAAGATTTAAAAGTTTGGGTAGATTATGCAAAAGAAAACAATAGCATAATACTTTACGATGCAGCATATGAAAGATTCATAACAGAAAAAGACATACCACATAGCATTTATGAAGTAGAAGGAGCAAAAGATGTTGCAATTGAATTCAAAAGTTTTTCAAAAACAGCAGGATTTACAGGAGTAAGATGTGCATATGTGGTTATTCCAAAAACAGTAAAAGGATATACAAGCACAGGGGAAGAAGTAGAATTAAACAAATTATGGAACAGAAGAACATGTACAAAATTCAATGGAGTATCATATATAGTCCAAAGAGCAGCAGAAGCAACATATACAGAAGAAGGACAAAAACAAATACAAGAAAATATTAATTATTATATGAACAATGCAAAAATAATAAAACGAGGACTTGAAGAAGCAGGATTTACAGTATATGGTGGAATAAACTCACCATATGTGTGGTTAAAAGTACCAGAAGGGATGACTTCTTGGAAATTCTTTGACAAACTACTAGAAGAAGTAAATATAGTAGGAACACCAGGAAGCGGATTCGGACCACATGGAGAAGGATATTTTAGATTAACAGCATTTGGAACAAAAGAAAATACAGAAAAAGCAATAGAAAGAATAAAAAATTGGAAAAATGATTAATTAAGAAGTGGTTAATTGGGGACAGGTACCAATTAACCATTTTTGGTTAAACTGGGACAGGTTTGAATTTAATTTAAAAGACAAAAGAATGTTCGAAAAAACATGAAAAACTATTGACTTTTAAGAATTTAATTAATATAATCATAAAATGAAATATGAATTTAAAAAATAAACTAATTAAAACTAATAGAAGCTTAAAGAAGGGAATGAAAATAAAATGAAAGATGAATTTTTAGAGTTATTAAGAAAAGTAAATAGAGAAGGAATAGAAGATTTAATAAGCTTTCTAGAGAAGTCAGACTTCTTTAAAGCACCAGCAAGTACAAGATTTCATGGAGACTATGAACAAGGATTAGTAGAACACAGTCTAGATGTATATAAAATATTAAAACACAAAGTAGAAAATTGTATAAAACCAATAGATATACCAGAAGAATCAATAATAATTATAGGATTATTACATGATATATGTAAAACAAACTTCTATAAAGTAGATTATAGAAATGCAAAGAATAGCTTAGGAATATGGGAAAAAGTACCATATTATACAATAGAAGATACAATACCATATGGACATGGAGAAAAATCAGTAATGATGCTAACAGAATACATAAAATTAACACCAGAAGAAAAATATGCAATACGTTGGCATATGGGATATACAGAGCCAAAAGAAGTATATAATACAATTGGAGCAGCATACACAAAATATCCAATAGCATTATTAACTCATGAAGCAGACTTAGAAGCAACATATCTAATGGGAAGATAAAACGCAAAAAAATATAAAGAATATATTAATTTTATCTGGAAAATAATAAAACAAATTTAAGGAGGAAAAAATGTTAGCATATATTAGAGGAACACTAGAGATGAAATTGTCAAGCTATGTAGTAATAGATGTAGGTGGACTTGGATATAAAATATATATGTCGGACAAAGGAATTGACAATTTAGGAAAAATTGGGGAAGAAACAAAAGTATATACATATTACCGAGTAAGAGAAGATGATATAAGTATATTTGGGTTTAACACATTAGAAGAATTAAAAATGTTTGAATTATTATTAGGAGTAAGTGGAGTAGGGGCAAAAACAGCAATAGCAATGATAGATGTATGTGAACCTTCAGAATTTGCACTTGCAGTAATTTCAGAAGATGTAAAAACATTAACAACAATACCAGGAATAGGACCTAAATCAGCAAAAAGAATAATATTAGAACTAAAAGACAAAATAAAGAAAGAGCAACAAATAGAAGAACTAGAAATGGCATCTAAAGGAATAAAATCAAACAAAGAAATCGAAACAGGACTTAAAGTAAAAGAAGCTATAGAAGAAGACAATAAAATATTAGAAGCAATAGCCGCATTACAAGTTCTAGGATATAATAAGAAAATAATAGAGCAAGCATTTGAAAAAATCGAAAATAAAAAAGAATTATCAACAGAAGAATTAATTAAAAAAGGACTAATGATGTTAGCAAGAGGAATATGAGAGGTGTGATTACTATGAATTCAAATGAACCATTAGCATATAGAATGAGACCAAAAACATTAGAAGAATATGTTGGACAAGAACATGTTTTAGGAAAAGATAAAATCCTCTATAGAACAATAAAAGCAGATAGATTATCAAGCATCATATTATTTGGACCTCCTGGATGTGGAAAAACATCACTTGCAAGAGTCATAAGCGAAACTACAAAATACAAATTTTACAAAATAAATGCAGTAACAGCAGGAGTAGCAGATATAAAAAGAGTAATAGAAGAAACAAAAAACTTTATGATAAACCCAACAGGGAAAAGCATATTATTTATAGATGAGATTCATAGATTCAATAAATTACAACAAGACGCATTATTACCATATGTAGAAAATGGAACTATAATATTAATAGGAGCAACAACAGAAAATCCATATTTTGAAGTAAATAAAGCTTTAATTTCCAGATCAATGGTAATAAAATTAGAACCTTTAACAGAAGAAAATATATATACAATATTAAAAAATTCATTAGAAAGAAAAGACGGACTAGGAGAATATAATATAAAAATAGAAGATAAAACTCTAAGAAAACTTGCAATAATAGCAAATGGAGATGTAAGGACAGCACTAAATGGTCTAGAAGTAGCAGTGCTAACAACAAATATGGATTCAGATGGATATATTCATATAACAGATGAAATCATAAAAAATAGTGTACAAGATAGAAAAGCAATATTTGATAAAAACGGAGACTCACATTATGATAATATAAGTGCATTTATAAAATCAATGAGAGGTTCAGACCCAGACGCAGCAGTATTTTATTTAGCAAGAGCATTAAACGGTGGAGAAGATCCGATGTTTCTAGCAAGAAGAATAGTGATATGTGCATCAGAAGACGTAGGAATGGCAAATCCTAATGCACTAGTAGTAGCAAATTCTGCAATGCAAGCAGTACATATGGTAGGAATGCCAGAAGCGAGAATATTACTTTCAGAAGCTGCAATATATGTAGCAACATCTAAAAAATCAAATGCGTCATACTTAGCCATTGATAAAGCATTACAAGATGTTAAAACAAAAGATACAGGAGAAATACCAATGCATATAAGAAATGCACCTGTAGAACAAATGAAAGCATTAGGATATCATGAAGGATATCTATACCCACACGATTTTCCAGGACATTATGTAGAACAACAATATTTGCCAGATAAAATGCTTGGAACAAAATATTATATAAAAGATGAAAATATTCCATAAAATTCAATTAGACTTTTATGATATTAGCTTAAACGAAAAACTTGGGAAATTATTAATATTAAAGCAAAATAAAATTAAATACATATAATTTTAAAAATTGGAAAACCTACTAAAGAAAAGTAGGTTTTTAATATGTATATGTGGAAAAATTTAAAATATTCATTAATAGGAATCTTAGCAGGAATAATAACAGGGCTATTTTCAACTGGTGGAGGGTTAATATTAGTACCAGCATTCATGTACATTTTGAGAAAAGAATCAAAAAAAGCGAGAGGAACATCAGTTTTTTGCATACTATTTATGGCAATAACAAGCAGTTTCTTCTACTATAAAGGACATTATATAGACTGGAATATAGCAATATTATGTGCAATAGGAGGAGCAATAGGAGGCTACATAGGAGCAAAATTATTAAAAAAACTACCAGAAAAAACCATGAAAATATTTTTTACAATATTTTTGGCATATGTAGCAATTAGAATGTTAATTTAAATATAACCGTTCAATAATTTGTCAATTTTAATAGCGCGAGAATGTAATATTTATTAATTTTGGAGAGAAGTGGGGACCGTTCAAAAATTCTCAAAAGTTTGAAAAACTTTTGTTAGAATTTTTAGAATGGGGAGAACGGAAAAATTAATAAATATTACATTCGGGAGCGATTTTATTTGAAATATATTGAACGGTTATATTTAAAAGTTATTTTAAAAAGGTGAAAAAATGTTACAAATTTTTATAGGAATAATTTCAGGAATAGTAAGTGGAATGGGAATGGGAGGAGGAACAATATTAATATTTCTCCTAATATTTATATGTAACATTGAGCAACATATAGCACAAGCAACAAATCTAATATTTTTTATACCAACATCAATAATAGCAATAATAGTAAATATAAAAAATAAAAACATTGATTTAAAATTAGGAATATACACAGCGATATTCGGGATATTAGGAGCCATAATAGGAGCAAATATTGCAATATACACAGATGTGGACAAATTAAGAAAACTATTTGGCATCTTTTTAATAGCAATAGTGTTACATGAAATATATTCCATATATAAAGGGTATAAAAAAGAAAAAATTGAAAAAAATAAAAAATAAAAAGAAAGGATGGGATAATATGAAATTTGCAAAAGGATTAATTTTAGGTGGATTAATAACAACAGGAGTTTTAATGATGTATAATGAAAAAGATATGATAAAAAACGGAAAAAAGAAAATGATGAAAAAAGGAAAACAATTTGCAAGAAAAATGGGAATAATTTAGAAGAAGGTATAAACTAATATACCTTCTTATTTTAAACTTTATTTTTGGCAATGCTTTTCTTCACAAGGTTTATCATCATGACAGTTATCTTCATGAGGCTTATCAGTTAAAAAACAATCACATTCTTCATGTCTTTCTCCCTTCAAGCATTTACCTTCATGATGGCATTTAGCACAGATCTTAATTTTTTCTGTATCATTTACCCAAATTTGAATAGCATATTTTTTACCAGGGCAAAGAGGACCAAAAACAAATTCTCCCTCTTTATCTGTAAAAGTATGCCCAATTGGTAATCTCTCTTCTTTACCACAGTCGCAAACTATTTCTACTAATTTAACAACAGCATTACATACAGGTTCTTTAAAACAATTTTTAACAACTCCATATATTACATCTCTGTTATCTTCTGGTAAAGTTATATCTAAGTCAAATTGTTTACCTCCTGATATAACACCATCTATATCCAAAATAGGACAAATTGGTTTATTACAATTCATATCCATAAAATTACTTCCTTTCTTGTAAACATATTTTAGTTTACTTAATATATAATATGTAAAATAAGAAAAAAAGCTACTTGCTAAAGCAAACTTAATATGGTAGGATAAAGAAAAATAATAGGAGGTAATTAGTATGAATGTACAGCTACCAAAAAAATTTTCATTATTACCCATTGCAGAAGTAAACAATGGAACACTTTTTATTTACCAATTAACGCGGTTTGAAGACTTAATGTATGAATTAACATATGCATGTAAAAAAAGAAGATGTATATATTGCGGAAAAAAATTAAACAAACGGAACAGTACATTAGATCACAGATATCCAAGAGATACAGGAGGAATAAGCATTACAAATAATCTATATCCTTGTTGCCCAAGATGTAATTCAAATAAAGGTAATTTAACACATGAAGAATACTTAAGAATGCGGAAATTGCCAAGAAAAGAAAGAAAAAAATATATAAAAATATTAATAAAGTATAAGGAAAAAATATTTAAAAAAATAGGGTTTAAATTACCTAATAAATGGATTACTCATGAGGACATAAGGAACATAGAATATAAAAGGGAGCAAGCATTAAGAGGTAAAAAATATCACAGAATAATAGAATTTTATAGTAAATACAAAAAATTGCCACGTCCTGCAATAATTGACAAAAATAATAAATTATTAGATGGGTATAATATTATTATTTTTGCAAATGACTTTGGTATAAAAAATATAGCCGTAATAAAACTTGATAATGTAATAATGAAATAAAAAGGAGTTGAATCAACTCCTTTTAAAAATGGTTAAATAGGACCTGTCCCCAATGAACCAAAAAAAAAATCATAAAATAATTGACTTCTAAATTTTTAATATAGTATAATAAAATGGGAGGGAATAATATGGGACAAACAACAGATGAAATTAGAAGAAAAAGACAAGAATTAGCAAATAGAAAAGGAACAGAAATAAGAAATTTAAGTAAAAAAGAAAAAAGAAAAACCAGTCAAAAGGTAATAAGAAAGAAAAGAAAAGAAAAATTTATTAGAGGAATTTTCTTAGCATTAGGTATAACAATAGGAGCAGGAGGGCATGCTTTATTAACAGCAGGAAATAATAAAGAACAAGAAACTAAAGAAACAGTAACTACAGAAAATACAGCAAGAGAAGAATTTATTAATGGATTATCTGTTACTAATACACCAGAAGTTGCACAGAATCAAGAAAAAGAAGATATATATCAAACAATTGTAAATGAATACAATAAACAATATCCAGATGATCAAATTAGTATAAACGATTTAGGTATATTATCTAGTAGCCCTACAGGACAAATTTATGAAAGTGAAGGACAATATATACAAGATTATGATTTAGATAGAGAAGTTTATCCAGATGCTAAACTAGTTGAGGATGATTATATAGATGAATATTTAATAATAGATAAAAGTAATAATGATATAATTTTAGCGATGGCATATATTAGAGGCAATGAAATGAATAATAGCCAAGCAGAATACATCGACGTAGAAAAATATATTGTAAATAGTGATAGTGGTCAAAAAATATATATGGGAAAACAAATCACATTAGGGGAGACACAAGAAGAAAAAGAAGAATTATTTGAAAATTTAGAAAATAAATATCAAGAAGTTGTAAAAGCACAAGAAGAAGCTAAAGTAAATAAGAGATTAGAAGATTTAGGAATAGATGATAGATAGAATTAAAAATATGGGATAAATATACACTTCAAAAATGTATAAACTTTCCACTTTTTGCAAACAATATGTGTAAAACATAATTGCAAGGAGTGGAAATTTTTTGAAAGAAAATAGAAGATTAAACATAAATGGAACAATGCTTGAAAAAAGCCAATTAGATAAATATCTAGAAAAAATAGCAGCAAGCCATAACATATGTACAAAATCAGACAAAACAACATATCCAATTCCAGGTTTGTTAGAAGATTTCGAATTCATAAAAGAAGTATATGACCTATTAAACCAACACTTAAAATTAGAAATAACCATACATCCAGCAGGAGAATGGCTATTAGATAATCTATATATAATAGAAGAAGCAGTAAAGCAAATAAAAAACGAATTAACACTAAAAAAATACACAAACTTTGTAGGAATAGCAAATGGAGAATATAAAGGATTTGCAAGAATATATGTATTAGCATCAGAAATAGTAGCATATACAGACAATAAAATAGAAAAAGAAAACCTAGAAGAATATCTAAAAAGCTATCAATCAAAAAAAGAACTAAGTATGGACGAAATATGGAATATAGGGATATTTCTACAAATAGCAATAATACAAAATATAAGGAAAGTATGTGAAAAAATAGCAGCAAGCCAAATAGAAAAGTATAAAGTTGAAAATATAGCAGAAAGGCTAATAGAAAATAAAAACAAAAATGATTTAATATACAAAAATAATATAAGTTTAAAAAACAAAAAAATAATATTCCAAGATATGAAATATCCATTTATAGAATATATGTCATACACATTAAAAAAATATGGAAAAAAAGGGATAGGATATTTAAACGTATTAGAAGAAACAGTAGAAAAATTAGGAACAACAGTATCAGAAGTAATCCAAAAAGAACATTTTGATATAGCAGTACAAAAAGTACTTATAGGAAACAGTATCACAAGCATAAAAAATATACAAAGAATAAACTTTTTAGAAATATTTGAAAAGATAAATGGAGTAGAAGATATATTAAAACAAGATCCAGCAGGGGTATATCCAATAATGGAGTACAAAACAAAAGAATATTATAGAAATAAAATAAAAGAAATATCAAACAAAACCAAAATTTCAGAAATATATATAGCAAGAAAAACGTTAGAAATTTGTAGAGAAAAGCAAGAAAAACAAAAAGAAACACATATAGGATATTACTTAATAGATAAAGGAATAAATGAACTTTATGAAAAATTGGAATATAAAACCAGAAAACAAATAGAAGAAAAAACAAAAACAAAAATATATATATCATTAATATTAGTATTATCAGTAATATTGTCAGCAATATTAGCCACAATAATTAATTCAAAAATAAACAACATAGTAATTTTTATTCTTAGCTTCATCATATTTTTCATACCAACAACAGAAATCACAATACAAATAATCCAATATATTTTAAGCAAAATAGTAAAGCCAAAACTAATACCTAAAATTGATTTTTCAAATGGAATAGATAAAGAAAATAGTACAATGGTAATAATTCCAACAATACTAGACTCCAAAGAAAAAGTGAAAGAACTAATGGAAAAATTAGAAGTATATTATATAGCCAATAAATCTCCTAATATATACTTTACTCTACTAGGAGACTGCACAGAAAGTATAAAAAAGGAAGAAGATTTTGACAAAGAGGTAATTGAAGAAGGACTAAAACAAACCGAAAAATTAAATAAAAAATATAGTAAAGAAAATGAAAACAAAAATCTAAAACTATTTAACTTTATATACCGAAAAAGAGAATGGAATGATAAAGAAGGAAGTTATCTTGGTTGGGAAAGAAAAAGAGGAATGATAAACCAATTTAACAGATATATTTTAGGAAAAATATCAAATCCATTTTTAGAAAACACAATAGAAAGATATGGAAAAGAAAATATAAAATATATAATAACATTAGATGCAGATACAGATCTAATACTAAATTCAGCAGAAAAACTAGTAGGAGCAATGGCACATATTTTAAATAAGCCAGTTATAGATGAAGAAAAAAATATAGTAGTAGATGGATATGGAATAATGCAACCAAGAATAGGAATCAATTTAGATTTATGCTATAAAAATCTATTTACAAAAATATTTGCAGGAGATGGAGGAATAGACTGTTACACAAATGCAATATCTGATATATATCAAGACAATTTCAAAGAAGGAATTTTCACAGGTAAAGGAATATATGACTTAAAGGTATTTGAAAAAGTCCTAGAAAAAGAAATACCAGAAAACACAGTATTAAGCCATGATTTACTAGAAGGATGTTACCTAAGATGTGGACTAGTATCAGATGTAATGTTAATGGATGGGTATCCAACAAAATATAACAGCTTTATGAATAGACTATCTAGGTGGATTAGAGGAGACTGGCAAATAATAAAATGGCTAAAAAACAAAAAGCTAAATTTATTATCAAAATATAAAATATTTGATAATTTGAGAAGAAGCTTAGTGGAAATTTCGCTTATAATTTCTTTAATATATTTATCAATAATTTCAGCTATATATAAAACAAAAGAAACAGGAATATTTGTAGCAGTTATACTAATTTCAATATTACCATTCATATTAGAATTTTTAGATGTTCTAATATTCAAAAAAGAAGGAGAAGAAAAACAAAGAACATTTACGCCCAAAATATCAGGAATAAAAGGAATAGCCATAAGAGCAACATTAACATTTGGAAACTTACCATATAAAGCATATGTATCATTAAAATCAATATGCAAAACAATATATAGAGTATTATTTACACATAAACACTTACTTGAATGGACAACATCAGAAGAAGCAGAAAAACAAGCAAAATCAGACTTGTTTTCATATTATAAGCAGATGTTCATAAATCTAATATTTGGAGCGATTTCTTTGATTTTAGGAATATATAAAAGAAATATTTTTGTGTTTTTAATAGCAATGATTTGGTTAGTAACACCAGTTATAATGTGTGAAATAAGCAAAACTAAAGCCAAAAAGCAAAAAATAGAAGAATTAAATAAAAAAGAAAAAGAATATGTAAAAGAAATAGCAAAAAACACATGGGAATATTTTGAAAAATATTTAACCAAAGAAAATAATTATCTAATTACAGATAATTATCAAGAAGGAAGATTCCCAGAAATTATACCAAGAACATCATCTACAAATATAGGATTATCCCTTTTAGATGTGGTATCTGCATATGATTTAAATTTTATAGAATTAGAAAAATGTTTAGAATATATTGACAACATTATGCTAACAATTGACAGTCTACCAAAATGGAATGGACATTTATACAATTGGTACAATATCAAAACAAAAGAACCTTTAAATCCTAAATATATTTCAACAGTTGACAGTGGAAACTTTGTTGGATATCTATATACCCTAAAAATGTTTTTAAAAGAAATAAAAGAACCAATAATTAATAATTTAAAAGAGATAATTGAGAATAATATAGAAAGAATAGACAACATAATAAATAACACAGATTTTTCAATGCTATATGATAAAGAACATCAGCTATTTTCAATTGGATTCAATATAGAAGAAAACAAATTAACAGATTCATATTATGATTTATTAGCATCAGAAGCAAGACAAACAAGTTTAGTTGCAGTAGCAAAAAAAGATGTACCAACAAAACATTGGAATTCATTAAGTAGAACATTGACAGTGCTTGGAAAATATAAAGGGTTAATTTCATGGTCAGGAACGGCATTTGAATATTTAATGCCAAATATAAATATACCAAAGTATGAAGGAAGTTTGCTAGATGAATCTTGTGATTTTATGATAATGAATCAAATAGAATATGCTAGAAAACTAAATATTCCATGGGGAATGTCAGAAGCGGCATTTAACCTAAAAGATTTGCAAGGAAACTACCAGTATAAAGCATTTGGTTTGCCATGGTTAGGATTAAAGCGAGGATTAGCAGATGAAATGGTAGTATCAAGTTATGGAACAATTTTAGCAATTCCGGACTATCCAAAAAAAGTAATAGAAAATGTAAAACTAATGGAAAACTATGGAATGAGAGGAAAATATGGGTTATATGAATCTTTAGACTTTACACCAGAAAGAGTAGAAAAAGGAAAAATTTCAACACCAGTAAAAACATTTATGGCACATCATCAAAGTTTAATATTATTATCAATAGATAACCTATTTAATCAAAATATTTTTCAAAAAAGATTTATGGAAAATCCAGAAATGAAAGCAGTAAGTATATTATTACAAGAAAGAATGCCAGAAAAAGCAATAATAACAAAAGAAAACAAAGAAAAAATAGAAAAATTGAAATACAAAGATTATGAAGACTATATACAAGAAACATATGACAAAATAGATGAAAGGTTAATAAGAGGAAATGTAATTTCAAACGAAAAATATGTAATTGCAATGAATCAAAAAGGAAATGGGTTTAGTAAATACAAAGACATATATGTAAATAGATTCAAAAACACATCAGACTATAATCAAGGAATAATCTTAAGTTTTAAAAATATAAAAACAAACAATATTTGGAGTTCAATATATGAAAAATCAAGTAAAGGAAAATATAAAATCACATTTACTCCAGATAAAATGAAACAAGAAATTTTATCAGAAAATATCAAAACAAAAATAGAAACAATAGTATCTCCAAATGAAGCTGTTGAAATAAGAAAAATAACATTAGAAAACCAAGGAAATGCAGAAGAAGTATTAGAAATAACATCATACTTTGAACCAGTATTATCAAAAAAAGAACAAGACTATGCACATCCAGCATTTAATAATCTATTTCTAATATTTGCATATGATGAAGAAACAAATAGCTTAATCGTAAAAAGAAAGAAAAGAGAGCTACATGATAAAGAAATGTATTTAGGAGCAAACTTATCAACAAATAGTGAAACAATTGGGGATTTAGAATACGAAATAGACGAAGAAAAGTTCATAGGAAGAGGTAACTTTGGAAAACCACAAATGGTAGTTAATTCAAATCCATTATCTAAAAAAATAGGGCTTGTCACAGAACCAATAGTTGCATTAAAAAGAACAGTAAAAATAGAGCCGAATGAAAAAACAACAATAAATTTAATAATATCAGTTTCAGAAGAAAAAGAAGAAGTATTAAACAATATCAAAAAATATAAAATGGAAGAAAATATAGAAAAAGCATTTGAACTATCAAAAGCACAAATAGAAGCACACAGCAGATATTTAAGGATAAAAGGAAAAGAAATAAAAGAATATGAAAAAATATTGTCATATATAATTTTTAGCAATCCAGCAAAGAAATTAATTTTAGATAAATTACCCAAAAGGACATATTTACAAAGTGATTTATGGAAATATGGAATATCAGGCGATTTGCCAATTATATTAGTAAAAATAAAAGATATAAACGATTCATATATAATAGGTGAAGTTTTAAAATGCTATGAATTCATTAAAACTAAACAAATCGAAGTAGAAGTAGTAATTTTAGATGAAGAGAAATATAGTTATGAAAATTATGTAAGAGAAGAAATAGAAAATATCATATTAAATAAACACATGTCATATCTAAAAAATATAAGAGGTGGAATATTTGAGTTAAACAAAAATGAAATGGAAAGAAAAGATAGAGAACATTTAGAAGCTGTATCAACTATAATAATAGAGGCAAATAAAGGTGGAATTAAAAACAGTATACAAGAAATAGAAGATGAATATTTAGAAAAAACAAAAATAAATGAAATAGATGAAAGAAATCAAATAATACCAAATGATGAAACAGAAAGCATGAATATAATTCAAAATAACAAAAACTTAAAATACTATAATGAACTAGGAGCATTTTCACCTGATGGAAAAGAATATTATATCACAGTAAATAAAAATAATAGATTACCAATAGTTTGGTCGCAAATCCTTGCAAATGAAAAATTCGGAACATTAGTAACTGAAAGCTTAGGAGGATACACTTGGTATAAAAACAGTAGATTAAATAGAGTAACATCATGGGAAAATAGACCAACAATGGACCCGCCAAGTGAAAGCATATTCATAAAAGATATTGAAAATAGCAAGACCTGGTCTGTTGGATTAAATCCTATGCCAGACGATAAAGAATATAATATCGTTTATGGATTTGGATATGCAAAATATTTGCATAAAAGCAATGGAATAGAACAAGAATTAGAAATATTTGTACCTAAAGAAGATAGTATAAAAATACAAACATTAAAATTAAAAAACATAACACCTGCAAAAAAGAAACTAAAAATAGTATATTATGCAAAACTTGTATTAGGTGAAGATGAACTAAAAAGTAATGGATATATAAATTTAAAATATGATGAAAACAATAATATAATCTGTGCCAAAAATATATATAATTCAGAATTTTCAAATGACATAATATATGTATCAAATAGTGAAAAAATAAAAAGCTATACAGGAGATAAAAACTATTTTTTAGGAACAGGAGGACTTTCAAATCCAGATGGTTTAAAACAAAGCAATTTAAATAATGAAAATAGCTTAGGCAAAAAGCCATGTGTAGCATATGAAATAGAAATAGAATTAGAAAGCTTTGGAGAAAAAGAAATAGTATTTATGTTAGGGGCAGAAGAAAGCATAATAGAAAGTAAAAATAAAGCATATAAATATAGCAAATTACAGAATTGCAAACAAGAATTAGAAAAAGTAAAACAATATTGGAAAGAAACGCTAAATAAAGTACAAGTATATACACCAATAGAATCAACAAATATAATTTTAAATGGATGGGCTCTATATCAAACAATAGCAAGTAGATTATTAGGAAGAACTGGATATTATCAATCAGGAGGAGCATATGGATTTAGAGACCAATTACAAGATACTTTGGCACTAAAATATATAAATCCAGAAATATTGAAAAATCAAATAATAAAACACAGCAAACATCAATTTTTAGAAGGTGATGTTGAACATTGGTGGCATGACGAAACAAATAGGGGTATAAGGACAAGATTTTCGGATGACTTATTATGGTTAGTATTCTTGACAATAGAATATATAAATGTTACAGGAGATAAAGAAATATTAAAAATAGAAACACCATATTTGGAAGGTAATGTATTAGGAGAAGGGCAAGACGAAAAATACGACAAATATTTAGAAAGCAAAACAGTAGGAACTATTTACGAACATTGTAAAAAAGCAATAGAAAAAAGCCTGAACTTTGGAGAAAACGGATTACCAAAAATAGGTTCAGGAGACTGGAATGATGGCCTAAATACAGTAGGAAATAAAGGAAAAGGAGAAAGTGTTTGGCTTGGATTTTTCCTATATGATATATTAGACAACTGGATTCAAATTTTAAATGAAATAAAAGAAGACGGAGAAAACGAAAAGATTAATGATATACAAAAAGATATAGAAAGATATCAAGAAATAAAAATAAACTTAAAAAAGGCATTAAATACAAATGGTTGGGATGGCAGATGGTATAAAAGAGCATTTATGGATGACGGGAATGTATTAGGAAGTATGGAAAATGACGAGTGTAGAATAGACAGCATATCACAAAGTTGGAGTACAATTTCAAATGCAGGAGATAATGATAAAAAATATATATCTATGGAAAGCTTAGAAAATCACTTAGTAGACAGAGAAAATGGAATAATAAAATTATTAGATCCACCATTTGAAAAAGGAAAATTAGAACCAGGATATATTAAATCATATCTGCCGGGAGTACGAGAAAATGGAGGCCAATATACTCATAGCAGTTGTTGGGTAATAATTGCAGAAGCAATGCTAGGGTTTGGAGATAAAGCTTTAGATTTATACAAAATGATAAACCCAATTGAACATTCAAGAACAAAAGCATCAGTTCAAAAATATAAAGTAGAACCATATGTAATACCAGCAGACATATATGGAGCAGGTAATTTAGTAGGAAGAGGAGGATGGACTTGGTATACAGGCTCATCTAGCTGGTATTACAAAGCAGGTCTTGAATATATTCTTGGATTAAAAATAAATAAAGGAATAATGGTGCTTAAGCCATGTATTCCAAAAGAATGGAAAGAATATAAAATAGACTATCACTATGGAAAAAGTATTTATCATATTACGGTTAAAAATCCAAATGGAAAAAATACAGGAGTAACAAAAGTTAATTTAAATGGCAAAGAAGTAGAAAACAATATTAAACTAGATAAAAACGGTGGTATTTATAATGTGGAAATAGAAATGTAAAATCAAAAGACCTGCATAGAAAGCATGTGGGTCTTTTATCCAGCAACAAATATTTATTAAGAAACTACTTGTATATTAAAAATAATTGTGATATAAATATACTAAGTAAAAATTAAGCTAAAGAAAGGCGGAATTTTTGTGGAAGAAAATATAGATAAGGATGTAAAAACAATATTAATTGTAGATGACGAACAACCAATAATAGATGTTCTAGTATACAATTTAAAAAAGGAAGGATATAGAACAATAGAAGCAAATGACGGAATAACAGCAGTAAATATGGCATTAGACGAAAAACCAGACTTAATGCTATTAGATATCATGCTTCCAAGATTAGATGGATTATCTGTATGCAAAAGAGTAAAAAATTCAATGAATATACCAATAATAATGTTAACAGCAAAAGATAATGAAATAGACAAAATATTAGGACTAGAATTAGGAGCAGATGACTACATAACAAAGCCATTTAGTGTAAGAGAACTTGTGGCAAGAGTAAAAGCTAACTTAAGGAAAGTGGAGACAGTTTCTAATGTACAACAGTATATACCAAGTAATCAAGAAAAGAAAAAAGAAAATAAAATAATAGTAGGGGACCTAGAACTTAATTTAGATAAATTCGAAGTAAAAGTTAGGGGAGAAGTAATAGACTTAACATTGCGAGAATTTGAAGTATTAAAATTCCTAGCAACACAACCAGGACAAGTAGTAACAAGAGAAATATTGCTTGAAAAAGTATGGGGATATGAATATTATGGAGATATAAGAACAGTAGATGTTACTGTTAGAAGAATTAGAGAAAAAATAGAAAAAGACACATCTGCTCCAAAAATATTAATCACAAAAAGAGGAGTAGGATATTACGTACAAGGAGATAAGAACTAATGGTTCAACGGGGACAGGTCCCAACAAACCAAAAATGGTTCATTGGGGACAGGTCTTAATTAACAAAAGTGTTCAAAAAGGCTAGAACAATTATCCTTTTTGAACTTTTTTTGTAAAAATATAAAAGAAAATAAAGAGGTAAAAAAATGAATAGAAAAGAAACAAGAAAAGTAATGGTAGGTAATGTACAAATAGGAGGACAAGATAAAGTAGTAATACAATCAATGTGCAATACAAAAACAAAAGATGTAGAAAGCACAGTGAATCAAATTTTAGAATTAGAAAAAGCGGGATGCGAAATAATAAGAGTAGCATGTTTAGATATAGAAGATGCAAAAGCAATAAAAGAAATAAAAAAACAAATAAATATTCCAATAGTAGCAGACATACATTTTGATTATAGAATAGCATTAGAGGCAATAGAATCTGGAGTAGACAAGGTACGTATAAATCCAGGCAATATAGGCTCAGAAGAAAGAGTAAAAATGGTAGTAGACAAGTGCAAAGAACACAAAATTCCCATAAGAATAGGAGTAAATGCAGGTTCTTTAGAAAAAGATTTATTAGAAAAATATGGAGGAAAGCCAACAGCAAAAGCTATGGTAGAAAGTGCCAAAAGACATGTAGATATATTAGAAAAATTAGATTTTTATGACATACTAATATCTTTAAAAGCATCAAATTTAGATTTATGCATAGAAGCATATGAAGAAGCTTCTAAAGAATTTCCATATCCATTGCATTTAGGAATAACAGAAGCAGGGACAGAATTTAGTGGGACAATAAAATCAAGTATTGGATTAGGATATATGTTAAGAGAAGGAATAGGAGATACAATGAGGGTATCATTATCAGATGACCCAATAAAAGAAATAAAAGTTGCAAAAGAAATTTTAAAAGACTGCAACTTATTCAAAAAATCTCCAACTTTAGTTGCTTGTCCAACATGTGGAAGAACACAAATAGACCTAATACCAATAGCAAAAGAAGTAGAAGAATTTTTGCAAACAATTGAATCTGATATAACAGTTGCAGTAATGGGATGTGCAGTAAACGGACCAGGGGAAGCAAGAGAAGCAGACATTGGAATTGCAGGAGGAATAAAAGAAGGACTTTTATTTAAAAAAGGAGAAATCATAAAAAAAGTCAAACAAGAAGATATTGCAGAATGTTTAAAAGAAGAAATATTAAAAATGATATAATACAAAATAATTGTAAAGTTGAAAGGAAATTTAAATGGAAATTATAGTAGGAAAAACAGCAGGATTTTGCTATGGAGTAAAAAGAGCTGTAGACGGAGCGAAAGAAATTGTTAAAAACAATACAAACATATATTGCTTAGGAGAATTAGTGCATAATAAAGAAGTTATAAAAGAATTAACAGAGCAAGGCATGAAAGTTATTAATAATATTAATGAAACAAAAGGAACAACAATAATAAGAGCACATGGAGTAGAAAAAGAGATATACAATATAGCAAAAGATAAGAATATTAAATTAGAAGACTTTACATGCCCAAATGTATCTAAAATACACGAAATAGCACAAGAATATGCTGACAACAATTATTATATATTCTTGTTCGGAAGCAAAGATCATCCAGAAAATATTGGAACGATAAGTTTTTGTGGAAATAATTATTCTATAATAAATAAAAATGAAGATATAGAAAAAGCAATAAAAGATTTAAAACAGTCTAATAAAAAGAATTTATTAATAATTTCACAAACAACATATAGCTTAGAAAATTTTAATAAATTTACAAAACTAATAAAAGAAGAATTAGAAAAAGAATATCATATAACTATAAAAAATACAATTTGTAGAGCAACAGAATTAAGACAAAAAGAAACAGAAGAAATCGCTAAAAAAGTTGATTTTATGATAATAATTGGAGGAAAAAATAGCTCTAATACGCAAAAGTTATTTAATATTGCAAAAGAACATTGTAAAAATGCTATATCAATAGAAAGTGTAAAAGAATTAAACATAGAAAATATTAAAGAATACGAAAAAATAGGAATAATGGCAGGAGCATCAACGCCCCAAAAAAGCATTGATGAGATTTTAAAAGCTTTAAATACTTAAATAAATACAAAGTTAAAATATGTAAAATTGTAATATCTAGTTTTATAGCTTTAATATAATTATTTTGAAAAGTTTTTCGTTCAAGCTAATTTTCGTAGAAAATCTAAATGAATTTTACGGCACCCTTCAAGGTAAACTTGAACTCTTTCCGTAAAATTCATTAATATTTTCTAAACTCAATTACTTTCAATTCAAAACTTTTCAAAATAATTATATTAAAGCTAAATAGAATTTGAGAATAACTTACAATTTTACATATTTTAACTTTCAAAATCAAAAAATTATGAAACTTATCACTAAACAATAAATTTATAGGTTCTCAAAATGTCGAATAACGCGACGAAAAGTCTAGAAAATCAATAAAAAACACTTGACTTAACATAAATTTAAGAATATACTTATTACATAAATGAATTATAATTCTTTTTATCAATAATTTTTTATCTATATTAATTCCCAAAAAACAAAATATCAAAAGAAAGGAGGAAATGTATTACATAAATGAATCAAAAACTTATTGCTAAAAGCAATTTTGTTCTAGGAGAAATTTTAAATTCTAATGGTAGTTTAGACATACTACAAGATTTCATAGAATCAATTTTGAAAATAAAAATAGAAAATATAAAGTTAAATCATCAAAAAGACAAGGATAAAAAAGAATCTAAAAAAATTGGAATCGTAGATGTCAGAATCATAACAGAAGATAAAGAAGAATTAAATGTTGGAATCCAAATAATTGATGGAAAATACATACAAACCAAATTATTATTATACTATGCACAAGTGCATAATTATCAATTAGAAACTAATGATAAAATTGCAAAAACAATTACAATTAACATACTAAATGAAAATTATTACGAAACATATTGTTATCATCAAAAAGTATTATTAAAAAATAAAGAACCTAATTTGCATGAAGAAGAGATAGAATTACATATTATAGAATTGCCAAAATTCCAACCAATATTTTTACATCAACTAAATAAAGAAGAACAATGGATTACATATATAAAAGGACAATATATAGAAGAAATCGATAGGGTTAAAAGAATGAATTACAAAATAAATAAATTAGACAAGTTAGTTGATAATTATTGGAAAGAAGAAGTAATAGAATAAAAAATATAAAATACAATTAAAGCAAAGAATCCAACTGCCCCTTGGTTGGATTCTTTATTTTTAAAAAGTATTTTTATCAAAATTAATGATTATCACCTGAAGAAGATTTTAAATTAACCGTAATAACAGTACCTTCTTCGACATTTGTATTTTTAGGTGTGTTTTGAGAAATTATAACACCACTACCATTAAGTGAAATATTTAAATTTAGAGCTTTTAAAGTGCTACTTGCTTGAGAAGCGTTCATACCAGTTAAATCAGGAACAGTAACCGAAGTTCGAACTGAATTATCAGCATCATATAGAATTACTATAGAGTTTTTAGATAACTGAGTACCTGGTTTTGGAACTTGATCTACAACTGTTGTACTATTTTTATCATTATTTGTAGATATTTTAGTTGTAAATCCAGCATCTTTTAATATTTTTTCTGCTTCTGTAATAGTTTTGTTTCTAATATCAGGAACGCTAATCAAATTAGAGTTTGAAGTTACTGTATCAGATGGTACATTTAAATATGGTAAAATTTCAGTAAGCATTTGTGATACAACAGGACCTGCTACTTGACCACCTTGATGTCCATTTTCCTCGTTTTGAGGACCATCTAAAATTAACAATAGAACTACTTGTGTATCTTCTACAGGAGATATGGCAACATATGAAGCGACATAAGTTTGATCAACATCACCAGCTATTGGCTCTGAAGTACCAGTTTTACCACCTATAGAGTATCCAGAAACTTTAGCATTACCACCAGTACCTTTAACCACAACAGATTCCATCATAGATTTAACAGTTTCGGCACTTTCTTTAGAAAGCACTTGTCTTACTTCTTCAGGTTCAATATTTGTAACAGCACCAGTATCTGTATTAGTTACTTGCTTAACAATTCTTGGTTTCATTAAGACTCCGTCATTTGCAACTGCAGAAATAGCCGTAATCATTTGTAAAGGTGTAATATTTAGTGTTCTTTGACCAAAAGATGCAGTAGCAAGTTCAACTGGTCCGACATCTTCTAATTTAGTAAAAATAGAATTTGCTTCACCACTTAAATCAATATCAGTTTTATCAAAAAGACCAAAAGCATCATAATATTTATATAAAGTTGAAGCTCCTATCCTAGCAGCAAGTTGCATAAAAGCAGGGTTACAAGAATTCATAAGAGCTTGTCTTAAAGACTGTTCACCATGAGGGTTATAATATCTCCAACAATCAATTTTTAGAGGTTTACTAGAAGCAGAATCTTGGAAAAGCTCATATCCAATACAATTAAAATCTCCATCAACATCAGAGCCAGTAATTTGCTCTTCTATTGCAACAGAAGCAGTAATTACTTTAAAGACAGACCCAGGCTCATATAAATCAGATATTGACTTATTTTTCCACATTGAGAAAAGAACATTGCTTTTTTCTTCATATGATAATGAGTCATAATTAGAAGAAACTTCTGAAGTTACTGTTTCAGGTTCATTTAAATTATAATCAGGATAATTTGCCATAGCTAAAATATCACCAGTTTGAGGATTCATAACAATACAAGAACCACCATTTGCACACTCATTATCTATGCAAGCTTGTTTTAAATATTTTTCGATAATTGACTGAATATTTAAATCAACAGTTAAAGTCAAGTTACTACCATTTTCAGGAGCTATGTAAGACTGTTCCGCATTTGGGATTTCCTGTTGGCTACCATCTTTTGCACTTACAATTTTTCCAGGAGTACCTGTTAAAGTAGAGTCCCAAGAATATTCAATTCCATATTTTCCATCATTATCATCACCACAGAAACCTATAACATGTGATAATAAATTATTATAAGGATAATATCTTTTTGTATCTTCATCAATATTTATTCCAGCAGAAACGTCATTTTCGTCCATCCAAGCTTTTAAAATATCGATTTTATCTTGTTCTACTTTTTTTACAATGGTCTCTACCTGTGAATTACTATTAACCTTTTTTAAAACATCATCATAATTAAGCCCGAAAATATCAGAAAAAGCTTTTGCTACTTTTTCTTTTAATTCTTTAGTTTTTTGCTCATCATCATCTTTATCCTTTATACTTTTTGGATTAATTGTGACAGTATCAACTTGAGCACTAGTAGCTAAAACTTTGCCTGTACTATCATAAATATTACCTCTTTTAGGACTAATTATCTGATTTATTGCCTGTTGTCTATATGCAAGCTCTTTTAATTCTCCACCTTGAACAAATTGTAAAAAGCCAATTCTTACCACTAGTAATATAAAAAGTATAATAATTACTGCAAATATTCTTTTTACCTTTTTTGCATTTATGAAATTCTGAGAAGAAAATTCACTATTAATTGTGACCACTTTATCAGAATTATTATGAGATTTATGCACACTTTTTACACTTTTTGTGGATTTTTTATTATGATTTTTATTATTTAAAGATTTCTTTTTCATAAATAAATCACCATTCTTTTGTTAATTTTACTCATATTTTATAATAAGAATATGAAAAAAGCAACAAAATTACATAGAATTTACAATTATATAATTAGCAAAAAAGTTGAGGGTATATATTTTTAAAGTTTCGACGCTTGAGTGTAATGAAAATTAGAATTCATTTGACTTTCGAATGAGGGATGTTCACGGTACTCGAGGTACGAGAGGGCCTGAGTGAAAGAGGCGCATGAGAAAGCCTTATGAATTCTTTTTGAATGAAATGAACAGGAGAACTTTAAAAATATATACCCTCAACTTTTTGCAATATATTCTATAATAGAAAAGTTGATATTTTCCAGTAAATATAGTAAAATTATGAATAAGCGATAAAATTAAAGAACCTGAAAGGAGAATAAAATTGAACTTAGAAAATTTAGTAAAAGAAGTAGATGAAATCATCAAACCAGAAATAGAAAAAATAGATAAAATATGCACACAAAATAGTATTAAAGTAATAAAAGCATTTCAAGAAAGTGGCTTACAAGAGCAACATTTAAATACATCAACAGGATATGGTATAGATGAACCAGGCAGAGATAAGATAGAAGAGATATATTCAAAAATATTCAAATCAGAAGATAGTTTAGTAAGAGCTCAATTCATATCAGGCACACATGCATTAGCAATTACATTATCAGCACTATTAAGACATGGAGATACAATGATTAGCATAACAGGAGCACCATATGATACACTACAAACAGTAATAGGAATAAATAAAGAAGAAAGTCAAAGTTCTTTAAAAGCATATGGAGTAAAATATGAGCAAATAGAACTAAAAAACAATGATTTTGATATAAATGCCATAAAAGATAGGTTATCAAAAGGAAACGTAAAATTAATAGAAATCCAAAGATCAAGAGGATATTCAACTAGAAAAAGCATAACTATAGAAAAAATTGAAGATGTCATCAAAGAAATAAGAAAAGTTAATAAAGATATAATAATAATGGTAGATAACTGTTATGGAGAATTTGTACAAGACAGAGAACCGATAGAAGTAGGAGCAGACATAGCAGTAGGATCATTAATGAAAAATCTAGGAGCAGGAATTGCAACAAGTGGAGCATATATCGTAGGCAAAAAAGATTTAATTGAACTTTGTGCAGAAAGGTTAACTGCACCAGGAATAGGAAAAGAAATTGGGCCATCATTAAACCAAAACACATCCTTATTAAAAGGTTTATTTTTTGCACCCCAAGTTGTGGCGAGTAGCGTAAAAACAGCAATATTTTCAAGTTGTATTTTAGAAAAATTAGGATATGAAGTAAATCCAAAATATAATGAAGAAAGAGCAGATATAGTGCAAACAATATTACTAAAAACAGAAGAGAATCTAGTAAAATTCTGTCAAGGAATACAAAAAGGTTCACCAATAGATTCAAATGTAATACCGATTCCAAGCGATATGGGAGGATATGAAGATAAAATTATAATGGCAGCAGGAACATTCACAGAAGGTTCAACAATAGAGTTAAGTTGTGATGGACCAATAAGAAGTCCATATATTGCATATATGCAAGGAGGACTAACATATGATTATGGAAGATATGGAGTTTTAAAGGCAATAAAAGAAATGAATATTATTTAGAGTAAAACATTCAATTAAACAACAAAATACTACAAAATATAATAAAAATAATTAGTAAAGGGTTAGATTTATGGAAATAATAGTAATAGGAGGCGGACCAGCAGGAATGATGTCTGCCATAACTGCTAAAGAACAAGAGAATAATGTAACAATAATAGAAAAAAATAACATGTTAGGAAAAAAGCTATTAATAACAGGAAAAGGAAGATGTAATATTACATCTTCTTTAGATATGGATGAATTTATAAAAAACACTCCGGGAAATGGTATGTTTTTATATAGTGCTTTTAATAGATTTACAAATAAAGATATAATAAACTTTTTAAGAAAACAAGGGTTAAATGTAAAAGAAGAAAGAGGACATAGAATATTTCCAATAACAGATAAATCTATTGATGTATTAGAATGTTTTACGAAAAAAATAAAAGAGTTAGGAATTAATATAAAATATAACACAATAGCAGAAGAAATAATAACAAAAAATGATAAAGGAGACAAAAAAATTATAGGAATAAAAACAAATAAAGGCATAATAAATTGCGAAAAAATAATTTTAGCAACAGGAGGAAAAAGCTATCCATTAACAGGCTCAACAGGTGATGGATATATATTAGCACAGAAATTAGGACATACAATTACAAATATAAAACCATCACTAGTACCAATGGAAATATATGAAAAAGAACTTTGCAAAGAACTACAAGGACTAAGTTTAAAAAACGTAAATCTAAAATTTATAGACAACGAAAAAAATAAAACAATATATGAAGAACAAGGAGAAATGATATTCACACATTTTGGAATATCTGGACCAGTACCATTAAGTGCTTCAGCACACGTAGTTAGATATAAAAACATTGAAGGATTATTACAAAAAAGAAAAATAGAATTAATCATTGACTTAAAACCAGCCTTAAGTGAAGAAACACTAGATAAAAGAATTTTAAGAGACTTTTCAAAATATAAAAACAAAGAATTCAAAAATAGTTTAGGAGAATTACTCCCAAAGAAAATGATAAATGTAATAATACAAGAAAGTAAAATAAATGAGTATAAAAAAGTAAATGAAATATCAAAAGAAGAAAGAAGAAGACTAGTTAAACTACTAAAAAACTTCAAAATAACAATATCAAAATTCAGACCAATAGAAGAAGCAATAATAACATCAGGAGGAATAAATATAAAAGAGGTAAATCCCAAAACAATGGAATCAAAAATAATTAAAGGACTATATTTTGCAGGAGAAATATTAGATGTAGATGCATATACGGGAGGATTCAACCTGCAAATAGCATATGCGACAGGATATGTTGCTGGGATGGTTGAAAAATAATTACAATTTTGGCGTTGTCAAACTTCTTTTGAAATTTAATCAACGTACACACGTACGCCTCATAAATTTCAAACTTGTTTTCCTAGCCAAAATTTAATTCTTTTCCAACCCGGTTTCTTGAGAAAGGAATACGAGTAAAAAATGAAAATATATATGGAAAGATAAGAGAGAAATATGGAAAATTTTTTTAGTATTGATAAAAACATAGAAACAGAGATAACAGTAAAAAAATCAAAATTTATTGCAAACATAATAAAAGTAACGAATCAAGAAATGGCAAATGAAAAATTAAAGGAAATAAAGAAAAAATATCATGATGCCAGGCATAATTGTTTTGCATATAGAATTTATGAAGAAGATAACTTAATAGAAAGATTTAGTGATGATGGAGAGCCTTCAGGAACAGCAGGTTCTCCTATGTTAAATATCCTACAAAAAAATAATATAGGAAATGTTTTAGTTGTAGTTACTAGATATTTTGGAGGAATATTGCTTGGAACAGGAGGACTTGTTAGAGCATATTCAGATGCGACAATAGATGCTATATCAAAAATTAATTTAATAGAAAATGTATTAGGAATAGAAGTTCAAGTTGAATTGGAATATGATAAGTTTGAAAGTTTTAGATATTATTGTAAAAAGAACGATATAAATATTATAAAAACAGATTATAAAGAAAAAATTGTATGTTTAATTAATTTGGAAGAAAACAAAAAAGATAAATTAATGACTGATTATAGCACAAAAAATATAAACATAAACAATATAAAAATTTTACGTAAGAAAATTATAGAAAAATGTATAATAAAATGATAGTTTTGTAAAATAAATTGGAAAAAATTTACAATTTCATTGATTTCCTTTTTCGAAAACAGTATAATCAAAAATGTAAAAAATTTACAATTTTGAAGGAGGAAATTATGAGAGAGAAAATTAATGTATTGATTGCAGATGACAATCAAGATTTTAGCCAAACATTAGCTACATATTTAGAAGGACAAGAAGACATAGATGTAATAGGAATGGCAAAAGATGGAACAGAGGCTGTGGACATGATAGCAAACACAACACCTGATGTTGTATTACTAGATGTGATAATGCCACATTTAGACGGAATAGGGGTACTAGAAAAAATAAATACGTTAAAAATAGTAAAAAAACCAGTATGTATAATGCTTTCTGCAGTAGGACAAGATAAAATAACACAAAAAGCAATATCATTAGGAGCGGAATATTATGTAGTAAAACCATTTGATATTGAATTATTAATTAAAAGAATACGTGAACTTAAGAATTATATACCAACACAAAAAGCAAATAATTTTATAACAAGAGAAGCAAAAACAAAATATGTTGAATTGCCAGAAAATGCAGAAAAGAGTAGAGAAAATTTAGAGGCATTAGTAACAAATATAATACATGAAGTAGGAGTACCAGCACATATTAAAGGGTATCAGTATTTAAGAGAAGCTATAATAATGGTTATAAATGATATAGATGTTATAAATCAGATTACAAAAAGTTTATATCCTCAAATAGCATCGAAATTCAATACAACACCATCAAGAGTAGAAAGAGCAATTCGACATGCAATAGAAGTTGCATGGGGCAGAGGACAACAAGAAGCAGTTGAAAATATATTTGGATATACAATTTCAGCTAGTAAAGGAAAACCAACTAACTCTGAATTTATAGCGATGATAGCTGACAAATTACGCCTTGAATTAAAGAGTGCATAAGAAAGAGGAAGTTCTAATGAAAATATCTTTTATAAAATATAAAAAAGATGAAAATACTTTCAAACTTGCTAAAGGATTTGGATTTGACGTATTTGAAATAGATAATCCAGAAAACATAGATAAAGAAATAGAATATTTAAAAGAAAAGAAATACACAACAATTGTAATATCAAATGAACTAGCTAGTTTTTCGGACAACTTACTAGTTAAATATAAAAATGATAGTAATTTAAATTTAATAATAGCTCCAGAAAGAAGAAAAAAATACTAAAAATGTATAACCTAGAAAAATATGGAAAAAATATAAATATATATTTCTACATATTCAAGGAGGTTATAATGGAAGAAAACAAATTGAAAAACATGGTAGTATTAAAGAATCTACCATCAAATATAATTGAAGAAGCAATAGTAATATTTAAACATAATAACAAAGTAAGGAAAATAGAAAAAATTGAAAATATCCAAAATTTAAACAATAAAGGAGAAAGGAAAAATATAAAAAAATCTAGCTATGCTGTTAAAGAAGCAGAAGCTGTGATAAATCAATATATATCTGAAATTGAAAATACTAAACAAAAAGGTAAGAACAATAATGAATTAGAAATAAAGAACAAAACATTAAAAAAGTTTTCTATTTGTATCACAATAATAGCCATAATAGAATTAATATTAATAATTTTTTCATAAGTAATAAAAATACAACACACCTCATATAGTTTATAAAGAACTAAGGAAGAGGTGTTTTTTTTATGGAAAGGACTCTATCAATAGAAGAAAAAATTAGACGAGCAGAGGAAATCTATGCCAAAAGGCATGAAGAAAATTTTAGACCTACTGCAAAAGTAACAGTAGGAAAAGATAATAAAAAAGATATCAAACTGTTAAAAAAGTTAATCATTCAAATTATTATCTGTGTATCTATATATTTAGTTATTTATACCATTCAAAATAGTAAATTTATATTTTCGGAAGATTTTATAAAAAGAGCGAATGAGATTTTATCATATGATACTAATTTTCAAGAATTATATAATAAATCTAAAGAATTTATTATGTCATTTTTTAGTAATATAAATAGTGAAAATAGCGAAAATAACGCAGAAAGTGAAAATGTAAATTCAACAGAAGAAAATAATGTAGAACCTAACCAGACAAGTGAAAATGCAGTAGAAAATATACAAACACAAGCAATAGGAGGAGCAGTAGAAAATATTGCAGAAACAAACAGCACAGAAAACACACAAACAGAACTAAGTCAAGAAGAACAAGATATAAACAATATTAAAAATACAACAAGTTTTATAAAACCAATAGAAGGAATTATAAGTTCAAGGTATGGACATAGAGAGCCAACAACAACTACTGTACCAAAAGAACATACAGGTACTGATATTGCGGCGAATACTGGGACAAAAATCAAATCTGCAACAAATGGTGAAGTAGTTCTTGCATCAGAAGAAGGAGATTATGGAAAACATTTAAAAATACAAATTGGAGATGTGAGTATAATATATGCACACTGTAATAATTTATATGTAAAACAAGGAGATAAAGTGACACAAGGACAAGAAATAGCAGAAGTTGGTTCTACTGGTAATTCGACTGGTCCACACTTACATTTTGAAGTCAGATATCAAGAAAGAACCATAGATCCAGAAAAATTATTAGCATTAGAATAAAATTATACACAAATATTATAAGGCAGATATATAAAATTAACTTTAATGGAGGAGTTATGAAATTCAGAATAGATTTAAAAATATTTTTATTTTTAGTTATATTTTATTTTACAAAACAAATAGAGATATATATAATAATGATAATTTTTGCAATAATTCATGAATTAGGTCATTTAATTTGTGGCTTAGTTATAGGATTAAAACCCAATAAAATAGAATTAATGCCAACAGGACTTGCGATTACATTTAAGACCAATGTAGATGATTATAACAAAAAAATATACAAAGGTACCGAATTTAACTTTAAAAAATTAATAGTGGCATTTGCAGGACCTTTCACAAATCTAGTAATGGTATTGATATTTAGTTTTATTAATATAGAATACAATTTAAAATTAATGGTTATCTATTCTAATTGGTTAATATTTTTCTTCAACTTGCTACCAATATATCCACTAGATGGAGGAAGAATAATACAAGAAATTTTACATATAAAAATAGGCTTAAATAAATCAAGAGATATTATTAGTGATGTATCTATAATAGTCATGATAATTCTTACTTCCGTAGGGAGTATAGGGACTTTGTATTATAAAAATATTGCTATATTTTTTATAATAATGTATCTTTGGATTTTAGTTATTAATGAATATAGAAAATTTATAAAAAGAAAACAGCTATTGAAAACAATAAATAATTATTCTGAATAATAACAAATAGTCATTAATAATAAAAAATACAAAAAACTATTGACTAAGAAAGTAGTTAATTATAAAATATGGATATAAAAATACAAAGGAGGGTAATTAAGTGGAAAAGGAAAAAAGCAAAACAAAATCAAAAAAAACAAACAGTGAAAAAAACACCAAATTAAATAGAAATAAACTATTATTTATATTAGTAGTAATTATAGTAATAATTATAATAGCAGTTGTGTTAGTTAAAAATAATGATTCAAAAGAAAATACAGACCAAAACGAAATTTCAGGAGAGACACAATTCTATAGAGAAGAAGAAGGAACAAAAATTAATACTAGTAATAAATTAGCAGAAACAAAAGAAATAGAGGGACTAGAAATAACAAATGCAAATCTAAGTGAGTATGAAAACAACTCAACCTTTATAGCTACTTTAACAAATAAAACTAATACAGCTAGTGGAGAATACTATTTAGACTTAAAATTTGTAGATAAAGACAACAATGAAATTGCAACAATTTCTTGCTATGTAGATAAAGTAGAACCAGGACAAAGCATAGAACTAAATGCAGCAGCAACAGCGAGTTTAGCAGACGCATATGATTATATAGTTACAAGACAATAATCTATAAAGAATTAACCTAAAAAACTGTAATAAATAGACTTAATTAATATATCTATTTATTACAGTTTTATTGCGTTTTTTGGAAATTGCTTACGCATGCTATATATTTAAAAAATACTCAAAAAACAAAGCCAAACTTTATATTAAAAACTATTGAAAAATGGCAAGTGTTAATATATAATATTTTTAATATTAATATATATATTATACAACAAAGCTTAGAAGAATAAATCAAGTTTGCTGTTTTTTTGTCGTAAAGAAATAATCAAGTTTTACATATCAACAAAACATATAACGTGAAAGGGAGATAGAATATGAGTAAAAAAAGATTTCCAGGAAAATTTAAAAACCAAAAAGGTTCAGTAACATTATTTGTACTAATTTCAATGATATTCTTTTTAATAGTTTTAGTATCTATTTATTTATCTAATGTAAATAGAGAACAAGCACAAGTAAGTGAGATAAAAGCTATTCAAGATGAATATAATGTAAGTACAGACGAGATGAAAGAAGAATATGAGAATATATCAAACATAGATGAAGCTTTTAAAATAACATATAAACTAAATGGAGGAACTGTATCTGGAAATCCCTCTAGCTATAAAGAAGATGATGAAGACATTATATTAAACAACCCAACAAAAAAAGGTTACACATTTACAGGTTGGACAGGAACAGACTTAACATCTGCATCAATGAATGTAGTAATACCAAGTGGAAGTACGGGAAATAGAACATATGAAGCTAATTGGAAAGCAAATACATATACAATAGCATTTAATGGAAACGGAGCAACAAGTGGAAGTATAACTAATTTACCAATGGCATATGACCAAGCTAAAAATCTACCTACAAATACATTTAAAAAAGAAGGATATGAATTTAAAGGATGGACAACAAATGAAACATCAAGTGATGTAATGTATAAAGATGGAGCAGAAGTAAAAAACTTAACAGACAGAAATGGAGAATTAGTAACATTATATGCAGTATGGGGAATATCAAAATATGAATTAACAATAGATCCAAATGGTGGAGAATACGCGGATTCAACCGAACCAATAACAATAGAGGGCGACTATGGTTCAACAATAGACATAGAAGAAATTATAACACCAGAAGGAAGCACTGCTACATTTGACAGTAATGGTGGAAGCACACCAGAATCTCTAACATCAGAAAAAGAATTTACAGGCTGGGAAGTTCAAGGAGAAGGAAGCTTAGAAGGAACAGAATATACATTTGGAGCAGGAAATGGAACAATAATTGCACAATATGAGGATAAAGGAATAACATTACCAACAGCTAACAAAGATGGATATACAATTGAAGGATGGTACAATGAAGAAAACGAAAAAGTAGGAGAAGCAGGATAAAACTATGTACCACAAGAAGATGAAACATTACACTCTGAATGGACAGCTAATAAGTATACAGTAGTACTAGATGGAAATGGAGCAACATCAGGAAACACAGTAGAAATAGATATGACATATGATAAAGAACAAACATTACCAGAAAATGCTTTTGAAAGAGAAGGATATGAATTCATAGGATGGAGTAGCAAGAAAGATGGTACTTCTCCAGAATACGATAATAAAGATACAATAAATAATTTAACAACAGAGAATAATGGAATAGTAACAATATATGCACTATGGAAAAAAACGATTATAATAACATATAATGCAAATGGAGGAACATCAGCCCCAGTAAATCAAGAAGGGGTGATGTATAATTCTCAAACCTCTGCAACCATTAAACTAACAGAAGATATTCCATTAAAAGAAGGAAATTCTTTCTTAGGATGGACAGATGAGCAAAATTCATCAAATGTAAAATATCAACCTGGAGGAGCCTATGAATTTAGCGGAGATACAACACTATATGCTATATGGGGTACAATAAAATATACTTTAACAATAAATCCAAATGGTGGAACATATAATGGGGAAACAGAGAATACAACAGTAACACAAGATTATAACACTACATACACTGTATCAGATCCAACACCACCACCAGGATATAAAGTAACATTTGATGGAAATGGTGGAACACCAGCATCATCAAGCTTAACATCAAAGAAAACCTTTGATAAATGGACATTATCAGGGGAAGGAATTTTAAGTGGTACAAAATATACATTTTGCGCAGAAAATGTATATTTTGACTAATGTTATAAAATTCATATTTTCAAACAATTAGTAAGATATTTTAAAATTGAATAATATTTAAATTTTTGTATATAATTATAAAAAAATAAAAGAAGTTTCCTAATTTATACGAAAAAATGCATTCTTAGAATGCATTTTTTCAAAAATAAAGTTAAATTAATTTATTATCACACAATGGGCATTTTTATAAAATAGACCTACAAAAGTAATTTAGTAAAAAAACCATTCAACTAGCTATCTAGTCCAAAACTAACACCTAAAGCATTATTTATCTTATGAATAACTTCTGCATCTTCAATATGACCTATTTTTTCTTTCAAACGGCTTTTATCTATAGTTCTTATTTGTTCTGTTAAAACAACAGAATCACTTTTTAATCCACAACTTTTTGATTCTATTTCTATATGAGTTGGCAATTTACTTTTAGTAGTTTGAGAAGTTATAGCTGCAGCTATAACAGTTGGACTATATTTATTTCCTAAATCATTTTGAATAATTAGTACCGGTCTTATACCTCCTTGTTCAGAACCTATTACAGGACTTAAATCAGCATAAAACATATCTCCTCTTTTTATTACCATTATATTCACTCCTAATATTATATATTGTCAAGAATTTTTTAGAAAGTTTTAGGGTGAGGTAAACCTATTTGAAGCTTACCTCATTATATAATATGTAAATTGCTTCTTTTTTGTTATCTGAATTAATTATCATTTTATATGGTTTATTTGTTTTTTGATTAACATAGAGTTTTTTGTTTTTTAAATATATATTTCTATTATAAGTTTTGGTTTCCATCACTATATAACTATTTTCTTTATAATAATTTGAATCTGCATTATTTTTATAATCCTCTATAAAAGTATATAAATCCATCACATTTTCTGCAAGATATTTGTAATCATCAAAAATTTTTACTAAATTTAATCTACTATTTGACAATGTTAATTTATTATCTTTGTACTCTATTTTTACACCCCTAATATTTTCAGGTTCTAATATTTCCTGAGAATTATTTTTTGCATCTATGTAACTTTGTTTAATAATGTATTTATTAGTATTTTTATTACTTTGCACTTCCATTTCTATAGTTGCTTCATAAGAACTAATATTTAAAATATTATTCACAATTTCTTGACTATCATTATTATTTCCAACATTTAAAAAATTAATCAAATATTTTATAAAAAAAATTGAAATAAAGCTAATTAATAAGCAAATAAAAAAGAATATTTTTTTATTCAACTGAATACCTCCCATCTTAGTTAATAGTATTCGTTGAAAAATAAAATATTCTTTTAGGCTAGATAGAAGAAAAATATTGATTCAGCTCATTTAATAATTCTTCTTTATTTTCTATTCTATTAATTTTATTTCTAAATTCACTAGAATTTTTTAAGTTTTTAGTATATGCAGAAATATGTTTTCTAAGCTCTTTAATAGCGATATTTTCTGGTTTTTGTTCTAATTCTAAACTAATATGCTTTTTTATAATCTCCAATTTAGTACAATTAGAAATCTCTGGCAATTTTTCACCTGTTTCTAAAAAATGTATTATTTGCGAAAAAATCCAAGGATGTCCAAGTGTGGCTCGACCAACCATTATACCATCTACTCCTGTATATTCAAACATTTTTAATGCAGAATCTTCATCTGTTATATTTCCATTTCCGATTACAGGAATTTTAACACTATTTTTAACTTTTTTTATCACTTCTAAGTCTACGTTTCCAGAAAAGTATTCAGATCTAGTTCTGCCATGAATTGTTATAGCCGAAACACCTAAGCTTTCTGCCATTTGTGCAAATTCTATGGCAACAACATGTTCTAAGTCCCATCCTTTTCGAATTTTTAAAGTAACTGGTTTATTAGTATTATTAATAACAGATTTTATTATTTTTTCTGCTTTTTTTATATCTAACAATAATTTACTACCATCACCATTTTTAACCACTTTTGGTGCAGGGCACCCCATATTAATGTCGATTATATCTGCTAGATTACTTATATATCTAGTAGCATATCCCATTGCTTCTTCGTCACTTCCAAATAATTGGAAAGCAATAGGTCTTTTTTCACCAGATGTATTCATAAGTAGCTTGGTTTTAGAATCGTTATAAAAAATAGCTTTACTACTAAGCATTTCAGTGAAAACTAGTCCTGCGCCAAAATCTTTACATATTTTTCTGAAAGCTAAGTCTGTAATGCCTGCCATTGGCGCTAAAAGTATGTTATTTTCTAATTTAATATTTCCTATTTGTAATTCCTTTAAATACATAAAAACTCCTTTATTGGCGAATTTAAATAAAAGACCATATTAATTAGAATAAATTATAACTAAAAGGTCTTTTTTAATTATTTAACAAATATAGTCTTTTGTCTTTTTCCACTTATATTTAACAAGATGCCAAGCATTATAAAGTTAGTAATCATAGAACTTCCACCATAACTGATAAATGGAAGAGGAACACCAGTTATAGGCAATAATCCCATAACCATACCAATATTTTCTACAAAGTGGAAAATAAATACCCCGGCTATACCTGATGCAATCACAGAACCAGTAGTATCTTTTGCTGTTTTAGCTATATATAATATTTTAGTAATAAAATATACATATATAATAATTACAGCACCTGCCACAACAAATCCCATTTCTTCACTAATTACGGCAAATATAAAATCAGTTGTTTTAGGGTATAAAAATCCTAGTTGAGTTTGGTTTCCTTTTAATAAGCCCATTCCAGTAAGACCACCTGCACCAACTGCTAATTTTGACTGAATAATATTATATCCAGCACCTCTAGGGTCAGATTCTGGATTTAAGAATATATCAATTCTTTCTTTTGCATGTTCTGGTAATATAAAGAAATATAATAATGGTACTGCTATCACTATAATAATTAATGTTCCAAAAATATATTTCTTATCCAAGCCAGAAGTAAATAACATAACAGCTAAAGCAAAAATATATGCCGCAGCTGTCCCATAATCAGGTTCTTTTATAATTAAAAATACAGGTATTAATACAGTTGCTAAAATAATTAAAATTCTTGTTGGTTTGTTTATTTCTTCTTTATATCTATTTTGAATTTTTGAAATTACAAATGTAAGAAATAAGATGACAAATATTTTAGCAAATTCACCCGGCTGAAAAGAAAAAGCTCCTATATTAAACCAACTTGAAGCACCATTAATAGGGTCTGTAAAAAGTACAGCTATTAACAAAACTATAAAAATACCATAAAAAATAGGGGATACCCTAATCAGTATCTCATAATCTATCATCATAACAATTGCCATTGCAACCAAACTGACAACTACCCATATAATTTGTTTTTGAAATTCATCATAACCTGTTTCCTGAGTAGCTGAAAACAAGGCAACTATTCCTATTATTGATAATATTATTGCAGCAACTAATAATCCCCATTCAACATTTTTTAACTCTCTCTTTCTCAATTAAACCACTCTTTTTCATTTTATTTTTCTGATTTAACTTTTTCTTTATCTGTTGTTTCAATATCAGAATCTACATGCACATTGTCTTTTTTGTTAGATTCGGAATCAGAATGTTTATCTTTTGCCTCAATTTCGATTTTTTTTGATTCTTCTTGCTTTAAATCATTTTGCTCATTCTTTTTTGAAACATTTTGAGTAGAAGTCTTTTGCTTATTATTTTCTTTTTTTACTTCTGAATTGTTTTGTTTTACTTCTTTTTTTGAAGAATTGCTACTTTTATTAACATCTTCTTCTTTGCTATTATCTACCTTCTTTTCCGCTTTTCCAACTTCGTGTTTTATATTTAATATTGGAATGTTTGCATATAAAGCAGGAGCTCCATTTGTTCCATCTTCATTTTCTTTATTTGTAAGTCTTACATCTATAGCTCCTTCATCTATTTCAATATATTTCTTTATTACTTCTATAATTTCCTGTTTCATTAATTCCAAGAAATCGGCAGATACATTTGCTCTATCTTGCATTAATACCAAATGTAATCTTTCTTTTGCTGTGTCTCTTGAATTAGATGATTCTTTTTTTTCTTCTACTTTTTTTGCTTTTTTGAAGAAATTCATTATTGTT
>CAWVFT010000021.1:0-17032 GCA_963928635.1 Bacillota bacterium
AAATTGGTATGTACGTAGAAATAGAGAAAGATTTTGGAGTCAAGAATTAAATGATGAAAAAATAGGAGCATATGTAACATTATATAATGTATTAGTAACACTATGCAAAATATCAGCACCATTTGTGCCATTTGTAACAGACGAAATATATCAAAACCTAGTAGTAAATTTGGACAAAAAAGCACCAGAAAGTGTACATTTGTGTTTATGGCCAGAAGTAGAAGAAAAACTAATAGATAAAAAATTAGAAGAAGAAATGGACTTGGCATATAAAATTGTAAAACTAGGAAGAAGTGCAAGAAATTCTGTAAACATCAAAAATAGACAACCATTATCAAAAATGCTGATTTCAGTAAGCACATTACCAGAATATTATGCTGATATAGTAAAAGATGAGCTAAATGTAAAACAAATAGAGTTAGGTGCAGAAATGTCAGACTATGTAAACTTTGAAATAAAACCAAATCTACCAATATTAGGAAAACAATATGGAAAATTAATACCAAAAATCAAAGAAGAGATAGCTAAGAAAAATCAAATGGATTTGGCAAATAAAGTAAAACAAGGAAAAGTAGAATACATTGATATAGACGGAACTGAAATAGGATTAGACCAAGAAAACTTATTAGTAACAATGCAAGGAAAAGACGGATTTGCATTTAGTGGAGAAGGAGAAATAGGAGTAGTATTAGATACAAAGATAACACCAGAATTAGCAGAAGAAGGAATTCTAAGAGAAGTGCTATCAAAAGTGCAAAATATGAGAAAAGAAAGCGGATTTGAAGTATTAGACAGAATAAATCTATATGTTGCAGAAAATGAAAAAATAGAAAAAGTAATTAAAAAATTTGAAGAAACAATTAAACACGATACATTAGCAGACAACATTTTCTATAATAAAGAAGGAGTAACATATACAGATACAAACATAAATGGAGAAAATTTAAAAGTAAAAGTTGAAAAGACAAATTAGGTAGAAATACTTAAGAAAGGTTGCTTTTCAACTTTTCTTTTTTTGAGGAATGACAAAAATTCTTAAGATGTCATAAAAACTATTGCAAATAAGTTAATTAAATATTATAATAAGCACGGAATTTAAAAAGGGATAGGATTTGTGCCTTAAGAAAGGAATGATAGTAAAAATGGGATTAAAATTACAAAATGTTTCTAAAACATTTATAGGAAAAAAAGCTGTACAAGATATTTCTTTTGAAGTTGATAAACCTGGTGTTTTTGGACTTCTTGGAACAAACGGTGCAGGAAAAACAACAACAATTAGAATGCTACTTGGAATTATAAAAAAAGACACAGGTGAAATTACATGGAATGGAAAAGAAGTAAGTAGAGAAAATGTTAATTTTGGTTATTTACCAGAAGAAAGAGGAGTATATCCAAAAACTAAAATTCATGATCAACTAATGTATTTTGCAGAGTTAAAAGGTATGAAAAAACAAGAAGCAGAAGATGCTATAAAGAAATGGGCTAAAATATTAAAAGTAGAAGAATATATACCAATGTCAGCTGAAAAATTATCAAAAGGTAATCAACAAAAAATCCAATTTATGACATCAGTATTGCATAATCCAGAATTAATAGTTTTAGATGAACCATTTAGTGGATTAGATCCAGTAAATACAGAAATATTAAAAAATGTTATTATTGATTTAGTAAAAGAAGGTAAATATATAATAATGTCTAGTCACCAAATGGCATCTATTGAAGAGTTTTGTACTGATATTTTAATATTGAATAAAGGAAAAACAGTATTACAAGGAAATTTGAAAGAAATAAAAGAAAGCTACAAAGCAAATAGAATAGAAATTGTGGCAGAAGAACCTATAGACAAATACATAAATAATGAAAGTATGAAAATAGAATTTTCTAAGAATAATGAGTATTCTATAAAAATAACTGATGAAAAGGATGCTCACCAATTATTAAATAAATTAGTTTCTAATAATATTGTTGTAAACAAATTTGAAATTAAGAAACCAACTTTGAACGATATATTTATAGAGAAAGTTGAAGAAGTAGGGAAATAATTATTTATAAGAAAGGGAATGTGGAATATGAAAAATTTAGGAACAGTAATTTCTTTTACCATAAAAGAAATGCTAAGAAGAAAATCATTTATAATATCTACAATAATAATATTAGTATTAATAGTAATAGGTTTTAATATACCAAATATTATGAAACTTTTTATTAATGAAGAAATTGCATCAGGAGGAGAGAAACTATTAATAGTTGACTCTGAAAATGTTTTTGAAGGGACACTAGAAAATTTGAATTCTATGGATTTGGGATATGATATACAAGTAGCAAATGAAAAATTGAGCATTGAGACAATTAAAGAAAGAATAAATAATGATGAAATAGCAGAAGCTTTATTAATAGAAAAAGCAGCGGAAAATCAATATTCAGTAAAATACATAGTAAAGAATATGGCTATGGTAACAACAGTGCCAGATAATTTAATAAATACAATAAATTCTATTTATACAAATTTGCAAATATCTAAATTAGGTTTGACACCAGAACAAATGCAAAGTTTAACACCTAATTTTGAATATTCAATTGAACAAGCAGAAACACAAAAAGTAAATGGAAACCTTGGAGTAATGATGATATTATCTCTAGTATTGTTCTATGCAATATATTTCTGTGCATATCAGGTTTCAAGTTCAATTACAACAGAAAAAACATCAAAAATAATGGAAACTTTAGTAACATCAACAACACCAAGAACAATAGTATTAGGCAAGACTATAGGAATTGGAATTGTAGGACTAGTACAAATAATTGCAATAGTTTTAACAGCACTAATTTCTGCAAAAGCATTTTTAGAACCAGGTTTGTTAGAATCTATTTTAGATATGTCTACAATTACACCTTATTTAGGAATCATAACAATAATATATTTTATATTAGGATATTTTGCATATGCTCTTTTATATGCATTAACAGGTTCAACAGTTGCAAAGCCTGAAGATATACAATCAGCAAATACACCGGTTGCATTACTTACAGTTATAGGATTTTATTTAGCATATTTTACAATGATGAATCCAACAAGCAGTTTGAATGTATTTGCATCAATGTTCCCAATATCTTCACCATTCTGTATGCCTTTTAGAATTATGATGGGACTTGCAAGTACAACAGATGTAATAATCTCTGTTGCAATATTAATTGTAACAATTTTAGTTATTGCAAAAGTTGCAATAAAGATTTATACAAATGCAATATTAAATTATGGAACAAAAATGACATTTAGTGATATGGTAAAAGTTTTTAAAGATAAAAATAATTAAAAGGAGAGAAATATTGGATATATTACAAAATTTAGGTAAAGCAATAAAAGAAACATTAGAAGATATAAAAAATGACAAACTAGAGAAAAAAGATTTACCAAAAAATTCTAATATAAGTAGAGAAGAATTAGAATTAGCACAAAAACTTGATGCGGTTCAAGAATACACATTAGACAGATATGAAGGAAATATAGCAGTTCTGGAAAATAGAAAAACAGGAAAGGTGGAAAATGTTGATAAAAGTAAATTACCAGATGATTTAGAAGAAGGCAGTATTTTAAAATGCATTAATGGAAAATATATTTTTGATAAGGAAAAAACAGAAGAAATTTCTAAAAAAATTCAGCAAAAAGCAAATAATTTGTGGAAATAGGAAAACTTGCAGTAATTTACATCTATATTAATATTAAGTGAAATTATATATTTTTGTAATTGTAATAAAGTAGTGTAAGAGGTAAAAGAAAATGGGAAGAAGAGCAAAAAGAAGTACAAAAAGACAAAATAAAAAAATTGCAGGATTAATTTTAGCATTAGTTGTTATAGTGTTAATAGCTATTGGAGCAAATCCAAAAGTTATAAATACAATAAGTGAAATAGCAGGACTTAATATAACAGTCAATGAAACACAGATACAAAATAATACAGAAAATCAAATAGAAAATCAAATAGAAAATCAAAATACCCAAGTTCCAGCAGGCGAAAATCTAGTTATAGATTATATAGATGTAGGACAAGCAGACAGCATTTTAATTACAACTCAGGATAAAGCAATGTTAATTGATGCAGGAAATAATGCAGATGGAGAAGATGTAGTAGAATTTATAAAAGCAAAAGGAATTACTAAATTAGATTATGTAATAGGAACACATCCACACGAAGATCATATAGGAGGTATGGATGATGTTATTAAAAGTTTTGATATAGGCATAATATATATGCCTAAAATTACTACAAATACAAAAACATACGAAGATGTAATAACAGAAATAGGAAATAAAAATCTTCAAATTTCAGAAGCCAAAAAAGGAGATATATTTTCACTTGGTAATGCAAATTGCGAATTTATGGCAGATAGTATATTAGATAAAAATAATTTAAATTTATCATCAATTATAACTAGAATAACATTTGGAAATACAAGTTTTCTATTTATGGGAGATGCAGAAACAGAAAATGAAGAAACTAGAACATGGCCAAAAACAGATGTATTAAAAGTTGGACATCATGGTTCAGATACAAGTTCTTCAGAAGAATTTTTAAAACAAATTTCTCCTAAAATTGCAGTAATTTCGGTAGGGAAAGATAATGACTATGGGCATCCAAGTGATGAAACTATAAAAAAGCTACAGAATTTAGGAGCTACAATTTATAGAACAGATGAACTAGGTACAATAGAACTTGTTTCAAATGGGAATAATATTACAAAAAAATAATTATATGAAATAAAGAAAAAAATTGTTACAATCCACAGCATATTCGAAAAGTAATAATTGTTTTATATAGTATATTTCATAAATTTTTTGGCTCAATACATAATTTAAGAAATTCTAAATTAATTTTTTGGCACCCTTTCACTTAGCCCTCACTCCGTTCGGCGCGAACATTTTCCAAAAAATTAATAAAGAATTTCTAAAATTATTCCAATTGCATTCAAAATTTATTCAATATACTATATAAAACAATTTATTCAGTTGATATACTATTGCTGTGAATTGTAACAATTTTTTTCTTGCTTTTTAGCTTATTGTATAGTAAAATATATGCATAATAGAAAGGAGAAGCAATGTCAAAACCAATAGTAGCGATAATAGGAAAACCAAATGTAGGAAAATCAACATTTTTTAATTATCTAGTTGGAAGCAGAGTATCAATAGTTGAAGATACACCAGGAGTAACAAGAGACAGAATATATGCAGACTCAAACTGGCGAGGAAGAAACTTTACTTTAATCGATACAGGTGGAATAGAACCAGAATCTGATGACATCATATTAAAACAAATGAGAGAGCAAGCAAATTTAGCTATAAATATGGCTGATGTAATAATATTTTTGACAGATTTAAAACAAGGAGTTACAGCATCAGACAGGGAAATAGCATTAATGCTAAAAAAATCTGGAAAGCCAATTGTCTTGGTATGTAACAAAGCTGACAATTATGAAAGAGATAAAAATGATGTATATGAATTTTATAATTTAGGGTTAGGAGAACCGATGCCAATATCTGCAGCAAATGCAATAGGTATAGGTGATGTATTAGATGCAATTTATGAAAAATTTCCGCCAAAAGAAAATGACGAAGATGAAGATGATATAATAAAAGTAGCAGTAATAGGAAAGCCAAATGTAGGAAAATCATCATTGATAAATAAAATATTAGGAGAAAAAAGAACAATAGTAAGTGATATTGCAGGAACAACTAGAGATGCGATTGATACATATTTTGAAAATGAAGAAGGAAAATATGTATTAATAGATACAGCAGGAATAAGGAAGAAAAACAAAGTAAATGAGAGAATAGAAAAATTTAGTGTAATGAGAAGCTTACTAGCAATAGAAAGAGCAGATGTGTGTTTAATGTTAATAGATGCAAATGATGGAGTTACAGACCAAGATGCAAAAATAGCAGGAGAAGCACATGAAGCGGGAAAAGGAATTATAATAGTTGTAAATAAATGGGATGAATATGAAAAAACAACAGGAACATTAGAAAATTATAAAAAGGAAATATATCAAAAATTATCATATTTATCATATGCACCAATAATATTTATATCAGCAAAAACAGGACAAAGAATAGATAAGTTATTTGGCATGATAAATGAAGTTGCAAAACAAAATGCAATGAGAATTAATACATCAGTGTTAAATCAAGTTATAAATGAAGCAATAGCAATAGTTCAACCACCAACAGATAAAGGTAAAAGGTTAAAAATATTATATGGTACACAAGTAAGTACAAAACCGCCAACATTTGTAATATTTGTAAATTCTAAAGATTTATTCCATTTCTCATATGAAAGATATTTGGTAAATCAAATAAGAAAAGAATTTGGATTAGAAGGAACGCCAATAAGAATAATAGCAAGAGAAAAACTTGACAAAGATAGTTAAAGGTTTTAAACTAATTTGAGTATTAAGAAATATCTAAATTTAAGAGTAATTAAAAAATTTAAGAGGAGGAATTTTTATGGTTGTATATGTAGTAATGGCAATAATAGCATACTTAATAGGAAGTGTAAACTTTTCTGTGATATTTAGCAAAAAATTTGCTGGATTTGATGTAAGAGAAAAAGGAAGTGGAAATGCAGGAACAACAAATATGCTTCGTTCAGTTGGGAAAGGACCAGCAGCTTTAACGTTAATATGTGATATCTTAAAAGGTGTAGTATCTATATTATTAGCAATAGCAATTGGTAGCATATTTAAAAATACAGATAGAGCATTATTAGTACAAGTTGCAGCAATAGCAGTAGTTATAGGACATACTTTTCCAATATTCTTTAAGTTTAAAGGGGGAAAAGGTGTTGCAACATCTTTAGGAGTTTTATTATTAACAAATTGGCAAATAGGATTAATATGTTTAGTATTTGGATTATTATTAATAATTTTAACAAGAATGGTATCTCTAGGTTCATGTGCAGCTGCAGTATTATATCCAGTTTTAACTTTGTTTATAAACCAACATTATATAGTAACAGGAAACAGTAGTTATTTTATATATAGTGTAATATTAGCTATAATAGTATTATTTAATCATAGAGAAAATATAAAAAGAATAATGCAAGGAAAAGAAAATAGAATATCATTTAATAAATAGCTTATGAATGTAAAGCAAAGAATAAATACAAACCTCAAATAAAACAAAGGAAGGAATGATTAAAAAGCATGAAAAATATCGCAATAATAGGTAGTGGAAGTTGGGGCGTTGCACTTGCAACACACTTAGCAAGCTTAGGAAACAATATAAAAATATGGTCTTTTGATGAAGAAGAAAAGAATATTATTAATAATGAAAAAAGATGTAAATTTTTACCAAACCTAAAAATACCAGAAAACATATATTGTTCTTTAGATTTCAAAGAAGTAATAGAAGAAGCGGATTTTATATTACATGTAACACCATCAAAATTTACAAGAAATGTATTCAAACAATATAAACAATATGTTGAAAATAAACCAATAATAATATGTTCAAAAGGATTTGAAAAAGAAAGTTTAAAAACATTAGATGAAGTAATATTAGATGAGATGCCAAACGCAAGAATAGGAGTATTATCAGGACCAAGCCATGCAGAGGAAGTATCAATATCAATACCAACAGTCTTGGTAATTGCTTCAAAAGATGAGAAAATAAAAAAAGAAATACAAAATACTTTTATGTGTAAAAATATGAGAATATATACATCAAATGATATAAAAGGAGTAGAACTTGGTGGAGCATTAAAAAATATAATAGCATTTTGTGCAGGGGTAGCTGCAGGAATAGGTTTAGGAGATAATACATTTGCAGCTCTAATTACAAGAGGATTAAGTGAATTATCAAGACTAGGAGTAGCATTAGGAGGAGAAAAAGAAACTTTTTATGGACTAAGCGGATTAGGAGATTTAATTGTAACATGTTTAAGTGAACATAGTAGGAATAGAAGAGCTGGAAAATTAATAGGACAAGGATATACATTAGATGAAGCAAGAGAAAAAGTTGGAATGGTAATAGAAAGTATAGATAATATAGATGTAGCATATGAATTAGGAAAAAGATACAACATAGAAATTCCAATAATAGAAACAGCATATGATGTTATATACAATAAACTAGATCCTAAAACAGCAGTTCAAAATCTAATGACAAGAGAAAAGAAAGACGAAATGTAAAATAAATTCAACGCAATTGCAAAAAATGTAAATAAAAAATATGAAAAACACAAAAAAATGAATAATACAAAAAATAAAAAACAATAATATAATATATAGTAAAAAGAAGAAAAAGAAAGGAAGAAAAAATATGGAATTTTTTGATAAATTAGGAAAAAAAGCATCTGAAGCATATAAGGTTACTGCTGATAAAACTGGGAAAATAGCTAAAGAAGCTAAAATAAGAATGAAAATAAACGAAATGAAAGGTCAAATAAAAGATATATATGTAGAAATCGGAAAAAAGGTATATGAAAAGCATGTAAGAGAAGAAAATATAGACATTAAAAAAGACTTAGAAGAAGAATGTACAAGAATAGATGTATTAACAGCAGAAATAGAAGATAGATTAAACGAATGCTTAGAATTAAGAGATAAAAAGAAATGCCAAAAATGTTTTAAAGAAATAGATAAAAATATGAAATTCTGTCCAGAATGTGGAGCAAAACAAGATGATGAGCCAGCAAAGGAAGTAGAAGTATTAGAAAAATTAGAAAATGCAGATATATCTGAGGACAAAAAAGAGGAAGCTGAAGATGTAAAAGAAAATTTAAAACAAAAAGCCAAAGAAAAAAGCGAAAAAGATGATGAAAAATCAACATTAGAAAAGACAGTAGAAGTGGAGTCACATGTGGAAGCAGACGAAGAAAATTAAAAGAATTGCCAAAAGGTGCCAAAAGGGACGGGGCTTTTTGGCAATTTGTGTATTAAGAAAGAGAAGGGAATAAAATGAAATTAGTTGTGCAAAGAGTTAAAGAAGCTTATGTAAAAGTAGATGAAAAAATTGTAGGGAAAATAGGAAAAGGATATTTAGTATTATTAGGGGTGACACATAATGATACTAAGGAAATTGCAGATTATTTAGTTAAAAAACTGTGTAATTTAAGAATATTTGAAGACGAAAATGAAAAAATGAATTTAAATATAAAACAAGTAAATGGAAAACTTTTAATTGTTTCTCAATTTACTTTGTATGGAAATTGCAAAGATGGGAATAGGCCATCTTTTATAGAAGCGGCAAAGCCAGAATATGCAAATGAGTTATATGAATATTTTTGTAGTAAATGTCAAGAAAATGGAATAGAAGTTCAAAAAGGAATTTTTGGTGAACATATGGAAGTGAATTTAATAAATGATGGACCAGTAACAATAATATTAGAAAAGTAAAATGTGCAGACTTATTTTTCTTAAATTTATTTTTTGGAAAAAAATAAGAAATAAGTCTGCCAGTTTTTATTTAGTAAGGATATCTTTCATAAATGTATTTTATAATCATATTTGCATTATCTTCTGTTATATTGATATATATATTTTTATCTAAGCAGATCCACATTGTTAAAAGGAAAGTATCAGAATTATCGACAAAAACACCTATAATCTCAGTGATTTCGATAGGATTTTTATATACATGACTCCAGCTAAATTGATTTAATAATTCAATTTTAGTATTATAAAATTTACTTAAGAAATTTTCTATTTCACCAAATTTTTGACTTGTAATATTAACACTTACCATTTGTATAAACTCCTATAAAATTAGTATAGAAAAAATAATAAAATTTATACATATAAAAATTAAGAAATGAGCATACTATCAAAAAAGTATGGAGGGTTTTAAGTTGAAAAAAACTAATAAAATATGGTATGTAGTGTTAAGCATTATTGGTGTGTGTATAATAATATTTGGAGTTTATTATTTTGTAGCAAAGAATAAAAATCAGAATAAGGAAGAGCAAAATTTAAATTCTAAAGTATTATCAGAAATTAACTATATAGAAGGAAAGTTTGTTAATTTATTTAATAAAATGAACAATATTGAATATGAAAATTATAGAGTAACAGTAAAAAATATTCAAAGTGAAGAAAATGCAAACAAAGAAGGCAACACTACAGAAAAAGAAAAAAGTGGGAATACAGCAAGTAGTGATTCGGAAGATAGTAGTTCACAAGGAGAGAATTCTCAGGAAAATCAAAGTACAAGTGAGGATTCTTCAGATAATCAAATGTATGAATTACAGTCAATAGGAGTTTTAACACAAGATGAAGACATAAAATGGGAAAATGTAAAAACAGAGGTTGAAAATATGTATATATCATTACCAACAATTACATTAGATTTGTACCAAACAAATATAAGCCAACAAGATATCTTAGAGTTTAATTCAAAGTTTGATAATCTAACATCTGCAATACAGAATGAAAATAAAGAAGATACATTGCAAAATTTAATTGAAATGTATAAATATATGCCAATATTTGTTAATGCAATTGAACATGATAATTTACAAAAAACGATATTAGATACAAAATTAGCAGTGTTTCAAGGGTATAGTAAATTAGATGGAGAAGACTGGAATGCTATCTCTAATGATATTCAAACAGGAGTGCAAAAATTTGCACAATTATTAACAGATGTGCAAATTGATGATGAAAAGCAGTATGCAATTAATAAAGTATATGTAATGTTAAATGAACTTAAAAGTGCATCAGACAAAGAAAACAGAGAGGCTTTTTTAATAAAATATAAAAATCTTATAGAAGAAATGAATAATGTGTGATATAATAAATAAGAGTAAATCGAATAGTCGCTGGTAAATTTCGAAAGGAATTACGAGAGGAAAGTCCGGGCTCCATAGAGCAATGATGCTAGATAACGTCTAGTGGGGGTGACCCTAAGGAAAGTGCAACAGAAAATAACCGCCTTGTAAAAGGTAAGGGTGAAAAGGTGAGGTAAGAGCTTACCGCTATTATGGTGACATAATAGGTCTGTGTAAACCCCATCTGGAGCAACACCTAAATAGAAGATTAAGCCTGCTCGGCGCCTTCTTACTTGTGTGGCTTGAGGCAATTAGTAATAATTGTCCTAGATAAATGGCTATTTTAAAAGACAGAACCCGGCTTACAGATTTACTCTTTTTAATTTGTTGATTTAAAAAGCATATACGCTCCCAAATGTAATAATTTATTTATTACATTCTCGCGCTATAAAATAAAATGTATCAATAAATTAAAATAAGGCATTGAAAAAGCAGATAATTTGTAGTAAAATAAGGACATCAAGAGTTATAAAAAAACACATAATTCTTTAGAAAAGTGAAAGGAGACTGATATTATGAAAGAAACATTTTATGTAACAACACCTATATATTATCCAAGTGGTAGATTTCATATAGGAACAGCATATACAACAGTATTAGCAGATTCTTTAAAAAGATTAAATAAGTTAAAAGGGAAAGACTGTTACATGCTTACAGGAACAGATGAACACGGACAAAAGATAGAAACAGTAGCAGAGAAAAATGGTTTAAAACCTCAAGAATATGTTGATAAAATGGCAGACATGGCTAAAGAATTATGGAAAAAGATGGACATACAATATGATAATTTTATTAGAACTACTGACGAGAAACATGAAAAAATCGTACAAAAAATATTCCAAATATTCTTAGAAAAAGGAGATATATATAAAGGAGAATATGAAGGATTATATTGTATTCCTTGCGAAACATATTTTACTAAAACACAATTAATAGATGGTAAATGCCCAGACTGTGGTAGAGAAGTAGTGCCAATGAAAGAAGAAGCATATTTTTTTAATATGAAAAAATATGCAGATAAATTATTAAAATATTATGATGAACATCCAGACTTTATAAAACCAGAATTTAGAAAAAATGAAATGATAAATAATTTTATAAAACCTGGATTAGAAGATTTATGTGTAACAAGAACATCATTTGACTGGGGAATAAAAGTACCAAGTGACCCAAAACATGTTATATATGTTTGGTTAGACGCATTAACAAACTATCTTACAGCATTAGGATATTTATCAGATGATGATAGTTTATTTAAAAAATACTGGCCTGCAAATGTTCAAGTTATTGGAAAAGATATTGCAAGATTCCACTTAATATATTGGCCAATATTTTTAATAGCATTAGATTTGCCATTACCTGATCATATAGTAGTTCATAACTGGATAATGATGAAAGATGGAAAAATGTCAAAATCAAAAGGAAATGTAATTTATCCAGAAACTTTAATAGATAGATATGGTTTAGATGCAACAAAATACTTTTTATTAAGAGAAATGCCAATTGCTCAAGATGGAATATTTTCACCAGAAGCTTTTATAGAAAGATATAACTTTGATTTATGCAATGACTTAAGCAATTTATTAAATAGAACAGTATCTATGGTTAACAAATATTTCCAAGGAAAAGTTGAAGGATACACAGGATGTATAAATGATGTAGATAAAGAGTTAGAAGAATATTGCAAAACACAAATAGATAAATTTAATGAATCAATAGATAATTTTGAAATAGCAAATAGCTTGCAAGAAATATGGAACTTAATTTCTAGGACTAATAAATATATTGATGAAACATCACCTTGGATATTAGCTAAGAATAATGAAACAGGAAAACTAAAATCATGTATTTATCATTTAATAGAAAATTTAAGAAAAATAGCTATATTGATTAAACCATTTATGAACGAAACTGCAGAAAACATATTAAATCAAATAGGGATAAATAGTGAAGATTTAAAAACATGGGAAAGCTTAAATTACTATGATAAAATAAAAGACATAAAGGTAATCGAAAAAGGTGAACCTATATTTATGAGATTAAATCCAGAAGAAGAAGTAGAATATTTAAAAGAAAGTATGAAAGCTTAAAATAATGAACAAAATAGTAAATAAAATAAAAATGGGGATCTTATTATGAAATATGGAATGTATAATCTAAAACAATACAAAAAGCAGAAAAGGGTTATAATTACTTTATTAATGATATTATTAATACTTCTATTAATAATAATATTTTGCATTATTAATACGATAAATAGACTACACAGAACAATAGAATTTAACAAACAAACAATGGAGATTAGTCAAAAACTAGAAAAAGAGGAAGAAGAGAAACAACAAAAAATCAAAGAAGAAAGAGACAACCAATTTGCTAAAATGAAAGAGAATATTAAATATATATATAAATCAGAAACAAAAAGAGCCTTTTTGACTTTTGATGATGGTCCTTCAGCAAATACAGAACCTATTTTAAATATACTAAATAGTTATGGGATAAAAGGAAACTTTTTCGTATTAGGAACAAGAGTTGAAGCAATGCCAAATGTAGTAAAAACAATGTACGAACAGGGGCATTTTATAGGAAATCATGGATACTCACATAATTATTCTCAAATTTATTCTTCTCCACAAGCAGTATTAGACGAATATAATAAAACAAATCAATTAGTGGCAAATTCAGTAGGAAATCCTAATTTTAATTCACATCTATTCAGATTTCCTGGAGGATTAGCAGGAGGAGTATATGCAAGTGTAAAAAATGAGGCAGAACAGTTATTAGAACAAAACTATATATTAAATGTAGACTGGAATGCATTAACAGGTGATTCAGAAAAAAGTAATCCAAGTGCAGAATATTTAATGCAAAGTTTACAAAGGACTACCTATAATAAAAACAGTGTAGTGATACTTATGCATGATGCAGCAGCAAAAAAAGTAACAGTAGATACATTACCACAAGTAATAGAAAATTTAAAACAGCAAGGTTTTGAATTTAAAACCTTTTATGATGTTTTAGGAGATACAAAAAATTTAGATATGTAAGAAATAAATAAATGTTTTAGAAAGGAGAATAAAATTGCCTAGAAAGAAAAAAGAACAAGATGCAGAAATATTAGAAAAATTAGAATACTTAGGTTTAAATTTAGAGAAAATACCAGAAAGCTTAAAAAAATTCGAACCATTGCAATTTGTATTCCCGAAAACAAATAATGAAAAGCAACAGTATAAAAAATATAAATTTGTTCCAGTTAAAGATATACAAATATTATTATCACCTACAAACAGGTTAGATAATTTAAAAGATAAATATAGAAAAGCGATGCCATTATCTGAATATTTGGATAGTAAGTCTGAAGAAAATGCGTTGAAATATATGACATTTCTAGATATGGTAAGAAAAGTAAAAATAAAAGATATAGAAAAGATAGAACTAGAACAAGAAAAATTATCAAAACAGTTGCCATTCAAAGTAAAATTCGAAAGTAATTATTTATGGCAAATATATTATTCAGAAGTAACAAATAAATATTTTATGCTAGTACCTACTAAAGAATCTAATTATTCGACATTTTTCTACTTATTAAAAAAGAAATTAGAAAAAACAAAAACGACAAAAATATTTGTGCCTGTAATGTCAGCAAATTACTCAAAAGAATTTTATAACGGCAAAGAAGTAGAAGATATAGAAAATTTTTTATGGGTATTAACACATGACTGGCCTTCAATTTATGAAGTATATGACAAACATGACAATGCAACATTTCAAATACTAGGAGAAACAAAAGTATTTGAAAATGTTAAGAGTATGTATAAAGTAGTAATAAAAAATTCAACAGATGCCAAAAGATTTTACAGATTATTAAAAGCAATGTTTATATTACAAACAGAATTGCCAAATTATTTTAACTTTAATACGAACATTGACGAAGAAGGAAGTTTAGAGTTCTATTTTGGTGAAGAAAAAGTAGAATATATGCGACTTGCAAGATTTGTAAAAAATCAATTTGCAAAAGGCGAAAAAAGAAAAGCTAAAATTTCTGAAAGAATAATAAAAGATAGAGAAAGATTAGAAAAGTTAAAACAAGAAGGAAGCCTATTAGATATTGAGTTTGTCGAAAAAGAGAAGCAAATATCAACCTTTTTAGAATGTAAAAAAACATTTTTTGGAAAATTCAAATATTATTTTAAATATAGTAAGAAAAACAAAAAAAGTAAAATAAAAAATAAAAGAGTAGAACAAGATGAAAGCCAAAATACAAAAAATGTAAAAGATAAGATATATAAACCAAAAGAGTTAAAAGACAAGTATACAATTGAAGAACTAATAGAAAGCTACAGAGAATTAGAAACATTTGATACAGCATTAAAAAATATAATAATGGATATTAATGCAATTAAATTAAAAAATAGAAATATGAAGAAAAAGATAGAGAATGCAACAGCATATATCCAAGAAATAGATAACCATAAGAGAAGTATATTTGAATTCTGGAAATATAGTAATAAAGATGAAATGTCATCATTGCCAGAAGGGGAAGAAGAAGAAATCAATGTAGAACAAAAAGCAAAACCAGACATCGATAATAAAGAAAATATTAAAATTTTAGGAAAAAATTTAGATAAAATTCAACTAAAAAATCTCTCAAAAGACGAATTAGATAGTGTATTTATAGCATCAACAGATTTGATAGATATCTTAAATAAAGTTAAACTTAATGAAGTAATGCCAAAAGAAATAGAAGCAAGTTTAAAAGAATTAAAACGACAACAAAAAGAAAATGAGCAATTAATTAGCAATGAAGACGAAGAAAGTGAAATCTTTGTTAGAAACATAAAAGAAGATTTTAAAAGAAAAAATACAGAACAAATTATGCGAAATAAATTTGATGTTCTTGAAATATCAAAAAATACAAAACAATTAGGGTATAAATTATCATTAGAAGAAACAGTAAAAAATATAAAAAGTGCATTAGGAAAAATAAAAGCCGAAGGTGATATAACAGTATATAAAGCTGTTTCAGATGACAAAATAAATAAAAATATGATAAATATATTTAATCTAGATCCAGAAAGCGAGATAAAAGAGGTTTTAAAACATAATAATAAAGAAATTAATTTTTATAAGGTAGAGATTAATTCTAATTTTAATGTGTTAGCTTTTACAAATTGTATATTTTATAAAAATAGAAAACAATTGTTATTTGGAATGGATTTATCAACAAAAATGATAGTAGATTTAAAAAATATGGAAAATAAACCAACTAAAGTTGGAAAATTTAGGTCTATTGTTTTTGAAAATGAAGCTGATGACTTTTCAAAAATGAAAATTAAAGAGATAAACCTTTGGGAATGAAAAAATTAAGAAATTCTGTGTAGCTTTTTTGGTACATAGAATTTCTTAAATACATATAGACATTTTTTTAAATTTGTGTTAATATAACATATGTAAAATTTAAGCCGGTGTGCTGGAATTGGTAGACGGGGCAGACTCAAAATCTGTTGTCAGCAATGGCGTGTGGGTTCGAGTCCCACCACCGGCACCAATGACACTTATGTTCAAACTAATAGAATAGAGTTGATGCAAAATCAATTAGTAAATAATGAAGTGAACCCAAATTATTAGACAAAAAAGTTTAATAAGAAGGGTTCATTTTACATGTCAAAGATTCAAGAGAATGTGAGCTAGAAGTAATAGAATATTATGAAAAAAATCATATTGGTTGTGGTAAACTTGCATAACAAAATAAAGTTGCACTATATTTGTTTAATATTATAAAAAAATGGTTGACATTTACAAACAATTGTTTTATAATAATGCTTAAATAATTAAAAATAAAATATTATGAAATGGAGATGATATTATTGAGTGATATAGATAATACTAATAAATCATTTGAAGATATAAAACATATTGATGAAAATGGCGTTGAATTTTGGTATGCTAGAGAACTTATGCCTATTCTACAATATTCAAATTGGCAAAATTTTGAAAAGATAATTCATAAAGCTAAAATGTCGTGCAAAAATAGTGATATTAGTATATTAGACCATTTTATTGATGTCAGTAAAATGGTGAAAATCGGCTCAGGAGCATATAGAGAACAAATAGATTATAAGTTAACTCGTTATGCTTGTTATTTAATAGCACAAAATGGAGATAGCAGAAAAAAAGTAATTGCTCTTGCTCAAACATATTTTGCAGTTCAA
>CAWVFT010000022.1:0-11766 GCA_963928635.1 Bacillota bacterium
TGCTTGTTATTTAATAGCACAAAATGGAGATAGCAGAAAAAAAGTAATTGCTCTTGCTCAAACATATTTTGCAGTTCAAACTAGAAAGCAAGAAATTACAGAAAAAGAATACAGTATGCTAACAGAAGATGAAAAAAGATTTTATCAAAGAAATCTTACAAGAAAAGGAAATTATTCTCTTAATCAAACAGCCAAAAAAGCAGGAGTTAAAAATTTTGATAAATTTCATAATGCAGGTTATAAAGGATTATACAATGGTGAGACTGCTGATGATATTGCAAAAAGAAAAGGATTAAGATATAGAGAAGATATTTTGGATAATATGGGAAGTGATGAACTTATAGCAAATTTATTTAGAATTTCCCAAACAGAACAAAAATTAAAAAAAGATAATATACAAACTGAAAAAGAAGCTAATAAAACACATTTTAATATTGGAAAAAATATAAGAGAAGTAATTGCTAAAAATGGTGGAACTATGCCAGAAGATTTACCCACACCTAAAAAGAGTTTGAAACAATTAGAAAAGGAAAATAAAAAAATGTTAAACAAAAATATATAAGCATATAAATAAGATGCGATTTTGAAATAGGTTACTCAATATGTTCTTGACAAAACCTGAAATTTAGAATAATATATACATACACAAAATAAAAAATAGGAGGTAATAAAAATGGAAAAAGAACTAAAAGGAACAAAAACAGAGAAAAACTTAATGGAAGCATTTGCAGGAGAATCACAAGCAAGAAATAAATATACTTATTTTGCATCAAAAGCAAAAAAAGAAGGATATGAACAAATAGCTGCAATATTTGAAGAAACAGCACAAAACGAAAAAGAACACGCAAAAATGTGGTTCAAATTACTACAAGGAGGAGACATTAAATCAACAGTAGAAAACTTAAAAATGGCAGCAGAAGGAGAAAACTACGAATGGACAGATATGTATGACAGAATGGCAAAAGAGGCAAAAGAAGAAGGGTTTGACCATATTGCTTTCCTTTTTGAAGGTGTTGCAAAAATAGAAAAAGAACACGAAGAAAGATACAAAAAATTAATAGAAAACATGGAAAATGGACTTGTATTTAGCCGTGATGGAGACAGAATTTGGAAATGTAGAAACTGTGGACATATAGTAATAGGAAAATCAGCACCAGAAATTTGCCCAGTATGTAGTCATCCAAAAGCATATTTTGAAATAAAAGCAGAAAATTACTAATAAAATATTTTGAAATGAAATTAAGCCCCTCAACAAAATAATGTTGAGGAGTTTTTTAATTAACAATTTCTTAATAATAACTAAAAATAAAAGATTTCTTTACTTTTCTCACTTTTTCTCTTTTATTCTATTATAGAATGTGATATAATAGGCACATAAAAAAAGGAGGAGTTATGCCTAAATTTTTTGTTTCGCAAAATCAAATAAAAGAAGATAGTATATATATAGAAGGACAAGACGTAAATCACATAAAAAAAGTATTAAGAGCAGAAGTAGGAGATATTTTAGAAATATGTGATAAAACTAATCAAAAAAATTATGATTGTAAAATAGAAGAAATCAATGAAAAAACCATAAAATGTGCAATAAATAAGGAACTAGATACAAATGCAGAATCTAATATAAAAGTAACAATTTTTCAGGGACTACCAAAAGCTGACAAGATGGAGTTAGTAATACAAAAATCTGTTGAATTAGGAGTATTTGAAATTATACCTGTAAAAACAGAAAGATGTATAGTTAAATTAGATAAAAAGAATGAAACAAATAAAATAAATAGATGGAACAAAATCTCAGAAGTGGCTGCTAAGCAATGTGGCAGAGATTTTATACCAAAAATTAAAGACCCTATAAATATAAATGATATTTGCAATTTGAGACAAAACTATGATATAGTATTAGTAGCTTATGAAAAAGAAGAAAAAAATACTTTGAAAAACGAACTATTAAAATTAAAAGAAAATACCCAGGGCAAAGAAAAAATTAGTATTGGAGTATTGATAGGCCCAGAAGGGGGATTAGAAATACACGAAGTAAAAAAACTTCAAGAGTTAGGAGCAAAAGTTATTACATTAGGCAAAAGAATTCTTAGAACAGAAACAGTAGCATTAAATGTGTTAAGTAATATAATGTACGAATTAGATGAAAATATTTAAGATATGAGAGGATTTTTGATGGAAAAAGTAGTAAACAAAAATAATAAAGAAAATCAAAATAAAGAAAAGCAATTAGAAGCAGAAATGAAAAATAAAATAAATAAAGAAATATTTTTTAATATTATAATAGCAATAATATTATTAGCATATTTTTTTCTAATACCAGTCATACAGAATAAATTTTTAAATGAAAACATATTTGAATATTTAAGAATACCAGCAACAATTTTCTTTTTATTAGCATTAATATTTTTAGAGATGTCATATAAAAAAGATAGCGGAAAAGTTTTTTTGAGGGGTATAGAATTTGCGATTATATCTGCGCATACATTATCTATTCAATATATAATTACAAAATATAATATAAATTTACAGTTGTATTTAACTATATCTTCATATGTTTTTGCAATATATTATGTTTTAAAGTCAATAATAATATATACAAAAATGAGAAGAGAATACCTAAAAAGCTTAAGTGACATATCAGATATAGTAAAAGAGGAAGAACCACAAAAGAAAGAAGCAACTAAAAAGAAAACAAATACAAAAGGAACTAATAAAACTAAAAAAGAGGTAAATAATAATGATTAAAAGTATGACAGGATTTGGAAAAAGCAATTTATCAGCTAACAATAGAGATTATCAAGTGGAAATAAGAAGTGTTAATCACAGATATTTAGATATATCAATAAAAATGCCAAGGCAGTTAGCGTTTTTAGAAGAAGAAGTAAAGAAAATAATATCCTCACAAATTAAAAGAGGAAAAATTGATGTTACGATATCATTTGAAAATAATAGTATAGAAGGAAGAAATATAAAAATCAATACAGAAATTGCAAAATTATATATAAAACAATTAACAAATTTAGCACAAGAAGAAAATATATTAAGTGATATACAAGTAACAGAAATAACCAAATTGCCAGATGTATTAAATATTACAATAGATCAAGATGATGAGGCTATAAAAAAAGAATTATTGGAAGCTACAAATATAGCTGTTAATAATTTAATAGAGATGAAACAAACAGAAGGGAATAAAATAGCAGAAGACTTAACAAGAAGAATCAACTATATAGAAGAAAGAATATTGAAAATATCTGAACTTTCTACTGGACTTATTGAAGAATATGTAGTAAAATTAGAAGAGAGAATAAAAGAAATACTTAAAACTGATATTATTGATAAAACAAGAATAGCACAAGAAGTTGTCATATATGCAGATAAAACTTCAATAGAAGAAGAAATAACAAGACTAAAAAGCCACATAATACAATTTAAAAAATTTTTAAACGAAAAAGAGGCTATTGGAAAGAAAATAGATTTCCTAATACAAGAGATGAATAGAGAAACTAATACAATTGGATCTAAGGCAAATAATTTAGATATTGTGAATGGTGTAATAGATATAAAAGCAGAGCTAGAAAATATTAGAGAGCAAATACAAAATATTGAATAGAAAGGATTGATGATATGCAATTAGTAAATATTGGATTTGGAAATATAGTTTCAGCCTCAAGAATTGTTGCTATCATAAGCCCTGAGTCGGCTCCAATAAAAAGAATGATACAAGAAGCAAAAGACAATAAAACCGCAGTAGATGCAACTTGTGGAAGAAGAACAAGAGCAGTTTTAATTATGGATTCAGGTCATATAATATTATCAGCTGTACAGCCAGAAACAGTAGCAGGTAGAGTAGATAAAGATATAGGGGTTGTAACAACTGTGCAAGAAGATGAAAAAGAAGAATAAAAAACAAATGTAAAGTACAAGTATGAAAGAATATTAATTTAATAAGGAGTGAATTATAATGATAGTTAAACCAACAGTATCAGAATTATTACAAAAAGCGGAAAATAGATATGCTTTAGTAATAGCTACATCTAAAAGAGCAAGACAAATTGCAATGGGAGATGAACCACTAATAAGCAAAAGAGAGCCATCACCAGTAACAGAGGCTGCAGAAGAAATTGCGGAAGGTGTGGTTTGGATATGTTAGTGATATTATCAGGTGTATCTGGAGCAGGTAAAGATACAATAAAAAAAGAATTAATAAAAAGGATGGATAATGTTATTTCATTACCATCTTTTACTTCAAGGCAACCAAGAGAAGGAGAAGAAGAAGGAGTACAGTACCATTTTATAACAAGAGAAGAATTTTTAGAAAAAATCAATAATAATGAATTTTATGAGTATGATTTGCATCATAATAACTATTATGGAACTTCAAGAAAATTAATGAATGAAAAAATACAAAGTGGTAAAATAATAGTTAAAGATATTGAGGTAAATGGAACAGAAAATTTAATACAATTACTAAAGAATGAAACTAAAATAGTTCCGATATTTTTAAAGGTAGAAAGAGAAGAGCTAAAAAGAAGATTAATAGCTAGAGGAGATTCTTTAACTGATGAAGAAATAGAACTTAGATTAAGTAGATTAGATTATGAAGAGTCAAAAATGAATTTATATGATTATGTAATTAAAAATAATGACTTAGAAAAAACTGTTCAAATTATAATGACAATTATAGAAAATGAAAAAAGATTAGAAGATGCAGAAAACTAAAAATTTGCACATATATTAATTATGTGATATAATATGCTGTACGTAAGATAACTTTAAAGAGGTGTAACAATGTTAATAATATTGGCAATAATATACATATTAGTATTTTTAATATTTGGTTTAATACTTTTTTCTGTTATGCAAATAAGACTAGCAGGAATGAAAGTAAAAGATTTTTGGACTTTTATAGAAGCAAACCAAATGCTAGATAAATTATATAAATTTGCACTTCAATATAGGAATATGACTCCTCAAGAGCAAATTATATATTTATCAGAAGCAGAAAAAATATTTAATGCGTTTGATAAAGTTCCAGCAGAACTATGGGATGAAGAATATGATAAGTATAAAGAAGTATTAAAAAAATATAATGATATAAAAATGGTTAGATGGGCATCAAATTAGAGATTTTAGAATTTAATTGTTCTAAAATCTTTTTTTGATTATTGTTTATCTAAAAAATCACGGAACGAAAACTTAAAATATCACGGAACGAAAATTCAAAATATCACGGAATGGCGTTGACAAAAAACACGGAATGATATAATATAAATATATATTAAAAAGAAAAGTAAAATAAATATTTTAAATCTTTTCAGGTAATTTTATATTTAAAGGAGGAAAAATATAAAATGAAGATAGAAAATTATAAAAGAAGAATTGTAGATGATAAGATAGAACACTATTTGAGATTATTTGGTGCTATATGCATAGAAGGACCTAAATATTGTGGGAAAACTTGGGCAGGTAGATATCATTCAAATAGTGAAGTTTTATTACATAAAACAACAGGAGAGACTTCAAATAATGTTGAGCTTGCAAAAATATCTCCACAATTAATATTAGAAGGTGAAAAACCAAAATTAATTGATGAATGGCAAGAGGCAACAAATTTATGGGACGAAATTAGAATAGATGTTGATAGAACTGGATTAAAAGGTCAATATATTTTAACTGGCTCATCTACACCAAATAGAGAAGGTATATCACATAGTGGAGCAGGAAGATTTGGAAAAATATACTTAAGAACCATGAGTTTGTTTGAATCTGGAGATTCTACCGGTGATATATCATTAAAAGAATTATGTAACAATGAAATGAAACCAAAATTGACAGGAGAAGTGGATTTAAAACATCTAGCAGGTTTAATAATAAAAGGTGGTTGGCCAGGTAACTTAAACTATTCTCCTAAAGATTCTAGTGAAGCTGTAGAAGAATATATAAAATTGATAATAGATGATGATTTAATTAGATTAGATGGTGTAAATAGGGATAAGCATAAAATGAAATTACTATTAAAGTCATTGGCAAGAAATGAAAGCACAACAGTATCAAATATGACTATTAAAAGGGACATTATGGAAGTCGATAATGAGGATATAGATATAGACACAATAGCTTCATATTTAAATGCACTAGATAAATTATATTTATTAGATAATGATGAGCCTTTTTCTTCTAATATACGTTCTGCTATAAGAGTAAAGCAATCAGAAAAAAGACATTTTGCAGATCCATCAATAGCTTGTGCTTTATTAGATATAAAAGAGGAAAATAAGTTAATAGGTGATTTAAATACTTTTGGATTTTTATTTGAAGCTTTAGTCGAAAGAGACTTAAAAATATATGCAGATAGTTTTAATGCTAAATGTTATCATTATCAAGATTATCAGAATAGAGAAATAGATTCTGTTATAGAATTGGAAGATGGTAGTTGGTGTGCTTTTGAAATAAAGCTTGGAGCAAATAAAATCGAAGAAGGAGCACAAAATTTGCTTAAAATCAAAGCAGATATAGAAAAAGAAAAAGGAAAAGGAAAAGCACCATCTGTTCTTTGTGTAATATGTGGACTTTCAAATGCAGCATATAAAAGAGCAGATGGAGTATATGTAGTACCAATTACGGCCTTAAAACAATAATATTAAATGTATAAGGACATAAGGCTAAAACATGAGAAAGGGAGAATCATGGATAAAAGTGTAGTAGCAAGAGTAATTTTTCTAATTTTAATAATTATAAATTGTATAGTAATATTCTATTTTTCTACTGAAAATGGAGAAGAATCTAGTAATACTAGTGGAAGAATAATAGAGAAAATAATAGAAATATTACCAAATTCAGAAAATTTATCAGAACAAGAGAGGGAAGAGTTAAAAGAAAATTTACAATTTATAGTGAGAAAAGGAGCACATTTTTCAATTTATACATCACTAGGAATATTTGCTATGGGATTTATGAATACATTTAATATAAAAACAAAAAGAAAAATTATATGTTCCTTAGGATTTGGGGTGTTATATGCAATAACAGACGAGATACATCAATTATTTTCTAGTGGAAGAACAGCTAAAGTAATGGATGTAGGAATAGACTCATTAGGGGTAGTTTTCGGAATCTTAATAGTTTTTCTAATTGTTTATTTAATTAACAGAAAAAACGGTAAATCAAAAGGAATTATTACAAATTAATAACATTTTTGTTAAATTATAGACATTTTTTATAGCATATGTTATAATTTATGAAGTCGAAAAGAGGTAGATATTATGAATAATAGTAAAAGAATGCAAGAGAATCCAAGAAGACAAGTAAAGAATGGTAGACCAAAAAAAAGAACAGGACTAAAAGTTTTTGGAATAATAGTGCTTATATTAGTAATTTTATTAATTGCAATAATAGGTGGGACATATTTCTATATACATAGTAAATTAAGCAAAATTCAACATGTTGATATAGATGTTAGTCAATTAGATATATCAGACAAAGTAGAAGAAAACCTAAGTGGATATAGAAACATAGCATTATTTGGTATAGATAGCAGAGAAGTAGAAGATTATGGAAGAGGAAACAGAAGTGACTGTATAATTATTGCAAGTATAAATGAAAAAACAAAAGAAGTAAAATTAATGTCTGTATATAGAGATACATATGTACAAATAGAAGGACATGGACTAGATAAAATAACCCATGCATATTCTTATGGAGAAGCACCACTTGCTATTAGCACACTAAATACAAATTTAGATTTAAATATTAAAGAATTTGTTACAGTAAACTTTGATGCAGTAGCAGAAGCAATAAATGAATTAGGTGGAGTTACAATTACAGTAACTCAGGATGAATTAAAATATATTAACTCATATGTAAAAGGAACATCAGATAATACAGGAATACAAAGTGAAGAAGTAACAAAAGCAGGAACTCAAACATTAAATGGAGTTCAAGCAGTGGCATATGCAAGAATTCGTTATACATCAGGTGGCGATTACAAGAGAGCAGAGAGAATGAGAACAGTAGTAGAAGCAATGTTCAATAAATTAAAGACAAAAAGCCTAGGAGAAATTAATTCATTTGCAGATAATATATTACCAAAGATATATACAAATATATCAGCAAATGAGATTATAGCTATGGTACCAGATTTATTAAATTATAAAATAACAGAAAGTATAGGTTGGCCTTATGAAACTAGAGGGATTACATTAGATAGATGGTATGGAATTCCAGTTACATTGGAAAGTAATGTAACAAAAATGCATCAAGAGTTGTTTGGAGAAAATGATTATGTTCCAACACAAACAGTACAAGATATAAGTGATAAAATAGTTAATAAGACTGGATATAAAGAATAAATAAACAATAAAGAAAAGAAAACACAAAAAGTCACATGGAAATTATTGCAAAATCCTACAAAATATGCTATAATATTACATAACGCGACATTATGTAAATAATAAACTAAACTATAAAAAAATTGCAATTGATAATTGTAATTTTAATGGGGGGATTTAAATGAAAGATTTTAATGAAACTATAGACTATTCATCAGAAAACGTGGCAATGAAATTAGAACAAGTTCCAATAGCAGTAATGTGTAGACATAAAGAGGTTTTAAAAATAGAAAGAACCATGAAAAGAACTATTGATATAATCGGAGGATTAATAGGTGTTTTAATATTAATACCACTTATAGTATGTGTATTTATCATTAATAGAATAAATCATGATAAAGGTCCAATTTTCTATAACCAAGAAAGAATTGGTAAAAATGGGAAAAAATTCAAAATGTATAAATTTAGAACAATGGTAGTAGATGCAGATAAAAGACTAACAGAATTATTAGAAAAAGATGAAGAAGCTAGAAAAGAGTGGGAAGAAAATAGAAAGCTAAAAAACGATCCGAGAATTACAAAAATAGGAAGTTTTTTAAGAAAAACATCTCTTGATGAATGGCCACAATTTGTAAATGTTTTGATACGGAAATATGAGTATTGTAGGACCAAGAGCAGTTATTAATGATGAAATTGAAAAATTTGGAGCATATAAAGATGAAGTTTTATCTGTTAAACCACGGTATAACAGGATATTGGGCAGCACATGGTAGAAGTAATACTACATATCAAGAAAGAGTTTTTATGGAATGTAAATATGTAAGAAATTTTTCAATAAAAATGGATTTTCAGATTTTAGCAAAAACTTTTATATCAGTTTTGAAAAAAGAAGGAGCTATGTAAAATACATATTAAGTTAAGGGATGAAAAAAATGAATAAAGATAATAGAACATTTTGCGCACTAATAATGGCCGGAGGAAAAGGAACTAGGTTTTGGCCAAAATCTACTGAAGATAAGCCAAAACAATTTTTAAATTTAATAGGAAAAAAAACAATGATACAAGAAACCTTTGAGCGAATAAAAACTATTATACCAGCAAAGAATATATTTGTAGTAACATGTTCCAAATATGAAGATTTGGTCAAGGAGCAGCTAACGGAATTGCCAATTAAAAATATAATTATAGAGCCTGTTGGAAGAAATACAGCTCCATGCATACTTTTAGCATCATTATACATAAAACAAATTTATAATAATGCAAATATAGTCGTTTTACCTTCAGATCATATCATAAACAAGACAAGAGAATTTTGTGATATATTAAATATAGCAAATTCTTTTTTACACTTAAATGATGAGGGAATAATAACAATAGGAATTAAACCTAATAGACCAGAAACGGGCTATGGCTATATAGAATATTCAAAAGAAACAACAACGGTAGGTGAAAGAAAAATAATTAAAGTAAACAAATTTGTTGAGAAGCCAGATATAGAAAAAGCAAAAATATACTTAAAAAAGGGTAATTATTTATGGAATGCAGGTATGTTTGTATTTAATGTCAATTTTATGCTCAAAGAATTAAAAGAAAAGTTTAGAGAATCATTTGAAGTATTAAAAGATTTACCAGATATAAATTGTAAAGACTATATGGAAAAATTGAATCAACAGTATCCAAAATGCGAATCAATTTCGATAGATTATGCAGTTATGGAAAAATCAAATAACATATATGTTATAGAAGGCGATTTTGGTTGGGATGACATAGGAACTTGGATGGCATTACAAAGATATATAAAACCAGATATAGACGACAATTTTTCTGTAGGTAATGTAATTGCTTATAATTCAAAAAATAATGTTGTATATGGTGGAAATAAAAAAATTGTATTGCTAGATGTAGATGATATCTTTTGTATTGAAGCAGATGATGTTATTGTAATAGGCAAAAAGGAAAAGATGTCAGAAGTTCATAATTATAGAGAAAAATTAAAATAAGTGGAGAGAAAATAGAATGGATAAAAATATAGCATTAGTGCATGATTGGTTAACAAATATGGGTGGTGCAGAACAGGTACTAATTAATTTTCATAATATATATCCGGAGGCACCAATTTATACTTTGTTCTATAATGAAGAGAAATTGGACGAGAAGTTAAGGGGATTAAATGTTCATACTAGTTTTCTACAAAAAAAGAAAAAAGTTACAAATCATAAAAAATACTATCCATTAATGCCATTAGCATTTGAAAATTTTAATTTGAATGAATATAATATAGTTTTAAGTAGCAGTAGTTCTTGCGCAAAAGGAGTTCTAACTAAACCTGGAAGTATACATATATGTTATTGTCATACTCCTATGCGATATGCTTGGGAAAGAAGAGATGAATATCTTGAAGGTATGGGAAAAATAAAGAGAAGATTAATAAAACTTCTTTTACATTATATGCGTATTTGGGATTATGCATCAAGTCAAAGAGTAGATTATTTTATAGCCAATTCTACAGAAGTTCAAAAAAGAATTAAAAAACATTACGGAAGAGATTCTGTAGTTATTAATCCTCCTGTAAGATGTAATATGTTTAATATATCTGAAAAAGACGGAGATTACTTTTTTGTAGTATCTAGATTAGTAAGGTATAAAAGATTTGATTTAGCTATAAAAGCATGTAATGAACTAGGAAAGAAACTAGTAATAATAGGTGATGGACCAGAGAGAGAAAATTTACAAAAAATAGCAAAAGAAAATATAACTTTCTTGGGTAGACAGCCTGATGAGGTTGTGAAAAAATATATGGCAGAATGTAAAGCTTTATTGTATCCTGGAGAAGAAGATTTTGGAATTGTACCAGTAGAAGCACAGGCTTGTGGAAGACCTGTAATAGCATTTGGTAAAGGTGGAGTATTAGATTCTGTTATTGATGGAAAAACAGGAGTATTCTTCAAGGAGCAAACAGTTGAATCATTAAAAGAGGCAATTTTAAACTTTGAAACTATGAGTTTTAATAAGGAAGAAATAAGAGAACATGCAATGAATTTTGATGAAGCTGTTTTTCAAGAAAAAATAAGAATTTTTATAGAAGAAAAAGCCAAACAGTAGAATATACTTTATTATATAAATAATTATTTAGGAGAAATTAAATGAAAGTAGCGATAGATGCCAGAATGGTAGAAATGTCTGGAATAGGTACATATATACAGCATTTACTAGGTTCAGATATGTATGATATTGCATTAGGAAATAGTGAAAAGCTGAATAAATATAATATAAATAATATAATTGAATTTGATAGTAATATATATGGATTAAAAGAACAACTTAAATTCCCATATAAAAAACTAAAAAAGCTAAAACCTGATATATTACACATACCACATTACAATATACCTATTTTTTATAGGGGAAAAATGGTAGTTACTATACATGATTTGAC
>CAWVFT010000023.1:0-3537 GCA_963928635.1 Bacillota bacterium
TTAGTTCTTATAACAGCAGCTGTTTGACCAACAAGTTCCTTGTCAACACCTCTAACAATTATAGTGTTAGGATTTGGAACATCAAAAGTTATCCCTTGAGGTGCTTCAAAAATTACAGGATGTGAATATCCTAAAGTAAGATTTAAATTATTTCCTTGTTTTGCAACTCTATATCCAACTCCATTTATTTGTAGTTCTCTAGTGAACTCATCTTTTACACCTGTAATCATATTATTAATTAATGTTCTTGTCAAACCGTGTAAACTTTTATTTGATGGTTCGTCATTTGGTCTTATTACTTTTATAGTATTTCCGTTCATTTCTAAAGCAATATTTTTATGTATTTCTCTTTCTAATGTCCCTTTTGGTCCTTTAACAGTAATTTTTTGACCATCTATTTTTACTTCTACGCCTTCTGGAACTGTAATAGGTTTGTTTCCTATTCTTGACATTTCTGTTTTCCTCCTTTTCTTTTTTTATGTCAGTGGACACACCTTACCCTTGGGTCATCTCCACTCGGTTTGAGGAATGTCCCCTCTCCTTATGATTTACTGATTAACCCTTGCTAAAGTTTATCTCCTTATTTTTTACCATACGTATGCTAATACTTCTCCACCTACACCTAATTCTCTTGCTTCTTTGTCTGTTTTTAATCCTTTAGATGTAGAGATTATAGCTATTCCTAAGCCATTTAAAACTTTTGGTAAATCTTCTTTTGAAGCATATACTCTAAGTCCTGGCTTACTGATTCTTTTTAATCCGTCTATAACTCTTTTTCCTTTTTCGTCATATTTTAATGTTACTCTTATAATTCCTTGATTTTCATTTTTTATTTCTTCGAAAGATTTTATATATCCTTCTTTAAATAAAATTTCAGCTATTCCTAATTTCATGTTTGAAGCAGGAATATCAACTGTTTTATGTTTTGAACTATTTGCGTTTCTTATTCTTGTTAACATATCTGCGATTGGATCTGTTACAGCCATTCTTCAATTCCCTCCTTTTCTAAAATTGATTAAAAATAGTAAGATGTGCATTTTTGATATTTTGATTAAGACGAGACTATACGTCTGTATGTCGAGATTTAATCAAAATGTCGAAAATGTGCAGATTGCTGTTTTTAATCGATTTTCTTTTACCAGCTTGCTTTCTTAACACCTGGTATTTCTCCTTTATGAGCTAATTCTCTAAAACATACACGACATATACCATATTTTCTAATATATGCATGTGGACGTCCACAAAGTTTACATCTATTATATTCTCTTGTTTTGTATTTTTGTGGTTTTGCTTGTTTTACTTTCATTGATTTTTTAGCCATAGTTTTATTTTTCCTCCTTTTGACTAATTTTTAAAAGGCATTCCCATAAGTTTTAATAGCTCTTTTGCTTCTTCATCAGATTTAGCAGTTGTTACAAATATAATATCCATTCCTCTTAATTTATCTACTTTATCATACTCAATTTCTGGGAATATTAATTGTTCTTTAATTCCCATTGCATAATTTCCTCTTCCATCAAATGAATCTGATGATACTCCTCTGAAATCTCTAACTCTAGGAAGTGCTACATTAAATAATTTGTATGCAAAATCATACATTTTATCTGCTCTTAATGTTACTTTACAACCTACATTAACACCTTCTCTTAGTTTGAATGCTGCAATTGATTTTCTTGCTTTTGTAATAACTGGTTTTTGTCCTGTTATTATCATTAAATCATTTACTGCATTTTCTAAAGATTTAGGATTTTCTTTTATATCTCCTAATCCTATATTTATAACTATCTTGTCAAGTTTTGGTACTTGCATTATAGATTTATAGTTAAATTTTTTCATTAATGCTGGAACTATTTCTTTTTGATATTGTTCTCTTAATTTTTCCATTACTTATTAATCCTCCTTCCTGTTTGCTTTATTTTATTTTTGCACCGCATTTTTTACAAACACGAACTTTTTTATCGCTTTCCATAGTGTATCCTATTTTTGTTGCTTTTCCGCATTTTGGACATACTACATTTACTTTTGAAGCAGGTATTGCACATTCTACTGATATAATTCCGCCTTCTTCTCCTGCTTTTCTAGGCTTTACATGTTTTTTTCTAATGTTTACGCCTTTTACGATTAATTTGTTTTCTTTTGGATGTATTCGTAATACTTCTCCTGTTTTCCCTTTGTCATTTCCTGATAAGACTGAAACATTATCGCCTTTTTTTATTCTCATTAGAGATTACCTCCTTTTCTTTCTTTTTATAATACTTCTGGTGCTAATGATAATATTTTCATATAATCATGTTCTCTTAGTTCTCTTGCTACTGGTCCGAAGATACGTGTTCCTCTTGGGGTTTTATCTTCTTTTATTAATACTGCTGCGTTTTCGTCAAATTTTATATATGACCCATCTGGTCTACGTAAACCTTTTTTAGATCTTACTATAACTGCTTTTACTACGTCTCCTTTTTTAACAACGCCTCCTGGTGTTGCTGATTTGACTGAAGCAACTATAACGTCACCTATATTGGCTGTTTTTCTATATGAACCACCTAAACATCTAATACACATTATCTCTCTTGCCCCTGTGTTGTCTGCAACCTTTAATATAGTTTGTTGTTGTATCATTTTGTGGTTCCTCCTTTCTTTTATTTTACTACTGCTTTTTCTAAAATTTCAACTAGTCTCCATCTTTTATCTTTAGAAAGTGGTCTAGTTTCCATTACTTTTACTTTGTCTCCTATTTGACTAGCGTTTTCTTCATCATGTGCTTTTAGTTTATATGTTCTTTTTACAGTTTTTCCATAAACTGAATGGCTAACACTTGTTTCTACAGCGACAACTATTGTTTTGTCCATTTTGTTAGATACTACTGTACCTATCATAGTTTTACGAAGATTTCTTTCTTCCATTTTAATCCTCCTATCCTTTTCTTTCTGCTATTTTTCTTTCTGTTAATACTGTGTTTATTTTAGCTATATCCTTTTTAACTTCTTTTATTTTCATTGGATTATCTAATCCATTTGTAGCTAAACTAAATTTTAATTTGAATAATTCTTGTTTTAGTTCACCTAATTCTTTCTCTAAATCTGGTGAAGACATTTCTCTTATTTTATTTATCTTCATCATTTTCACCTACCTTTTCAGTTTCTTTAGTAACAAACTTTGCTTTTACTGGTAGTTTATTTATTGCTAAACGTAAAGCTTCTCTTGCTGTTGCTTCAGGTACACCAGCAATTTCAAACATTACTCTTCCTGGTTTTACAACAGCTACCCAATATTCAGGAGCTCCTTTACCTTTACCCATACGAGTTCCAATTGGTTTTGCTGTTATTGGTTTATCTGGGAATATTTTAATCCAAACTTTTCCTCCTCTTTTTATATAACGAGTCATTGCAATACGTGCTGCTTCTATTTGGTTTCCTGTAATTAGTCCTCCTGTTACAGCTTGAATACCATATTCTCCGTCTGTTACTTTATTTCCTCTTGTTGCTTTTCCTCTCATTCTACCTTTTTGCATTTTTCTAAATTTTGTTCTTTTTGGCATTA
>CAWVFT010000024.1:0-15928 GCA_963928635.1 Bacillota bacterium
AACTGGAATAACATTAATTAGTCTTGTGATAACAATTATCATATTATTAATTTTAGCAGGAATAACAATTGCTACAATTACAGGAGAGAATGGAATAATAAAAAATGCAAAAGACGCAAAAGAACAAAGTGAAATAGCAGAAGAAAAAGAAGCAGTGGATAGAGCGAGCCTGCAAGCAATGGGGAATAATAAAAGAGGAAATTTAGTTGAAGATGAATTACAAGAACAATTAGATAAAATAACTGACAGAGGAAAAACAGAAGTATCAGACAATGGCGAGAATTTTGAAATCGTTTTTGTAGATAGCAATAGATATTATACGGTAGATAAAAATGGAAATATCATAGAAGATGGAAAAATAGTAGTAGATAAATCACCGGGAGATATAACAAAAGATGAAAATGGAAATGATATAGAAGAAGGACAACCATATGAGATTTGGTGCATAGAAGATTTAGTAGCTTTTTCAAATATGGTAAATGGAAGTGGAATGATAATAAAAAATGGTAAAGCAATAGCAGTTAATCAACCAACCAATTTTAGAAATAAAACTGTTGAATTAAAAACAAATTTAAACTTTAAATCTAATTATTCCTATGCAGACAGTGAAAGAACTGATTTTGGAGATATAAATGGCAATGAAAGTGATGGCAATACACTAATAAATGAAATGACAACAGGAACAGGATTTAATTCAATAGGAATAGCAAATAGTAGGTATTTTGAAGGAACATTTAAAGGAAATAATAAAAGTATAAAAAATATTTTTCAAAGAGAAAAAACTCAGTTAGGTTTATTTACCAATGTAAGAAATGCAACTATACAAGATATTGTTTTAACAGGAAATATAACATCCGATTATTGCACTGTAGGAGGAATTTGTGGTAGTACTACTGATTCAAAAATAGTAAACTGTAAAAATAAAGCTAACATCATAGAACAAGGAAAAGAAGATGGAAACCTTCCATTTATAGGAGGGATAGTTGGTAGAGCTATAAATACTGAAATAACAGAGTGTAGTAATGAGGGAAATGTTAAAGGAGATGCTCAAACAGGAGGAATAGTGGGGAATGCAAATGGAAGTATAATTAATTGCTATAATATAGGAGACATAACAGGGGGACTAGGTGAAAACTATGGTGCAGTTGGAGGAATTGTAGGCTGTGGAGGTGGAGTAAATTTGTCATCATTATTAATATATAACTGTTTTAATACAGGTGTAATTAATAGTAATAGTATGAGATCATATGCTTCTGCAGGAGGAATTTTAGGAAATTCAGGACAAAATGGAACATTGAACACTATAATAAATACGTATAATATAGGAAAAGTCATTGATGCAAATAATGGTATGCGGTGGAATTGTTGGAGGTTTGTGGTATAGTAATCCAGCAAATACAGCGACATTAAAAAATACCTATTATCAAGAAGACGGAGAATTATTGGGATATGGTGGATTTGCATCAGCACAAGGAATAGAAAAGCAAAATAAGGAGTATATGCATTCAGAAAAGTTAGTTACAAGTTTAAATAACTATATAGAGAATAACCCTGATAACATAGATACAACACACTGGAAAAAATGGAAATTAGGAGAAAACGGATACCCAACATTTGAATAAAGACTAGAAGAAAAGTTTGGTTATTACTGCAGTTAATTTTTCCATTATAGAAAACAAAAAGATAGTGTAAATAAAGTATGTAAGTTAAATAAAATGGTAGCAAAATTTATGTACTTTATTTTACATTATCTTCTTAATAAAAAATTGCAATAAATTAAAATATTTTCCTTAAGTAAGTAACTTAATGATTAAATTTATAAATAAATAATATCAATAAAATACTTATGTGTCAATAAAAAGCAGGAAAAATATTTTTGCATTTTTTAAAAATAAATTTTGTATAAAAAATCAAAAAATTTTGGAAAATAGCCTTCTCCAGAAGATTAGGAAAACTTTAAGTTACTTACTTAAGGAAAAAATAAAAACTAAACAAATGAAGGAGGAATAAAACAAATGAGACAAACTTTAAGAAAAAAAGAGGAAACAGGAATAACTTTAATTGCATTAGTAATCACAATTATTATTTTATTAATTTTAGCTGCAGTGACAATAGCAGCATTATCAGGAGATAATGGAATATTAACAAATGCGGCAAAATCAAAAGTAGAAACAAGAGCAGCAGAAGTAGAAGAAAGAAAAAACTTGTGGAAGATGGAAAAACAGGAGATGTATATTTAGAAGAAAATAATGCACAAGAATTAGTATATTTGTTAAATGATTTAGAAGAAGAAGGACTAATAACACCAGAAGAAAGAGCAGAAATAGAAGAAAAAGGACATGTAATAATAGGAAGTAGAGATATATCATTTGTAGAAGGTCTAGTAGAAGTAAGTTATACAATAACAAGTAGTTTAGATGAAGTAAATTTTAATAGAATTATCACAGAAGGAGATATTGCAGTAGAAAAACCAGGGTATACAAATTATACAATAGAAGGCATATCTGTTAGTCAAGATGGGGAATATGTAACAAGTGGAAGTATAGAAGGAAAGAGTGGAAAACTAGAAATTGTAGGAGATATAAATGATGCAACATTTAGTTATACATTAACAGATTTTATGCAAGGAGATGAGGTATTCTACTGCAAAATTAATATAGATGGAGAAGAACATTATAAAGTCATAAATGTCATTCAAAATGATAGTATTATATATGAGGAAGATTTTGTGGGAATTGAAATCCCTGATGAATATACTCAATATTGTAAAATAGTTGAAGATGAGAGATTTTCTGGTGGAAAAGCAATAAAATTTGAAGGGCAAGGTTTTAACTATCCGGCATTCCAATTTGATTTAGTATGTAAAAGGATTAATTTACTAACAATGATTCCAGTAGTTGAATCAACAATTAATACATCTACAGCTGCGAGTTCAATAAATACACGCGGATATTCAGATCCAGAAAAAGTCAATAGAGTTGAAGTTAATACAAGAATATACGATTTAGCAGATAAAATAGCAGAATGGAATGTGAATGATTTACTTATAGAATTTGATGAACAAGGAAAATATTATGTTGAGACATATGTAGCGGAACCATTTTTTAATACTCAATATCCAGTTTTGGATAGAGGAAACGAATTTTATTTAGATGCATTGGAAGTATTAAAATAGAATATAGAGTATAAATTATATCCATCTTTAGCAGGTGTAAATGTTAAAATAAAACTGATAGAAAATTTCAAAATAAAATTGATAAAATTCTATCAGTTTTTTGAGGCGTTTTTTAGTATAATTAATATACCTTTTCTTAAAAAGAATTAAGAAAATTACTTGAAAAACAAGCAAGTTTGATATACAATAGTATTGCAATTTAAGAAAAAGAGCATAATAAAAACAAATAAAATTAGGAGGTATTTTACATGAACAAAAAAACAATAAAAGATATTGATTTGAAAGGAAAAAAAGTATTTGTAAGATGTGACTTTAATGTACCAATGGACGAAAACCAAAACATAACAGACAACACAAGAATAGTTGCAGCATTACCAACAATAAAATACTTATTAGAGCAAAATTGCAAAATAATATTAGCATCACATTTAGGAAGACCAAAGGGAGAATTCAAACCAGAATATTCATTAAAGCCAGTAGGAGAAGAATTATCAAAATTATTAAATAAAGAAGTAATAATGGCAAAAGATGTAATAGGAGAAGACGCAATGAAAAAAGCATCAGAACTAAAAGAAGGAGAAATCTTATTACTAGAAAATGTCAGATTCCATAGAGAAGAAACAGACAATGAGCCAGAATTCGCAAAAAAATTAGCATCAATGGCAGAAATATTTGTAAATGATGCATTTGGAACAGCACATAGAGCACATGCGTCAACAGCAGGAATAGCAGACTATTTACCAGCAGTAGCAGGATTTTTAATTGAAAAAGAACTAAGATTCTTAGGAGAAGCAATAAATAATCCAGAAAGACCATTAGTAGCAATATTAGGAGGTTCAAAAGTTTCTGACAAAATAGGAGTTATAGATAATTTGCTAGAAAAAGTAGATACATTAATGATAGGAGGAGGAATGACATATACATTCTTTAAAGCACAAGGATATGAAGTAGGAAAATCAATATGTGAATTAGATAAACTAGATTTAGCAAAAGAATTAATGGAAAAAGCTAAAAATAAAGGTGTTAAATTAATGCTTCCAGTTGATACAAGAGTAGGAAAAGAATTTAAAGAAGATACAGAAAGTAAAGTTGTAAAAAGTACAGAGATTCCAGCAGACTGGGAAGGATTAGATATAGGAGAAGAGACAATAAAATTATATAGTGAAGAATTACAAAAAGCAAAAACAGTTATATGGAATGGACCTTTAGGAGTATTTGAATTTCCACAATTTGCAATAGGAACAAATACAATAGCAAAAGTTTTAGCAGATTTAGATGCAACAACAATAATAGGAGGAGGAGATTCGGCAGCAGCAGTTAAAAAAGCAGGATTAGAAGATAAAATGACACATATTTCAACAGGTGGTGGAGCATCATTAGAATTTATAGAAGGAAAGAAATTACCAGGAATAGAATGTTTAATGGATAAATAATTATTAATACAAAGAAAGGAAAGTCAATTATGAGAAAAAAAGTAATCGCAGGAAACTGGAAAATGAATATGCTACCAGACGAAACAATAACATATATAGATAAATTAGCAAAATTAGTAAAAGACACAGAAAATGAAGTGATTTTATGTGTTCCATATACAGATTTATTTTATGCCTTATTAACAGCACAAAATACAAATATAAAAATAGGAGCACAAAATATGCACTTTGAAGAAAAAGGAGCATATACAGGAGAAGTATCACCAAAAATGTTAAAAGCAATAAATGTCGAATATGTAATAATAGGACATTCAGAAAGAAGGCAATATTTTAATGAAACAGACGAAACAGTAAATAAAAAAATAAAATCAGCATTTGAATATGGCTTAAAGCCAATAGTATGTGTTGGAGAAACATTAGAACAAAGAGAAGCCGGAAAAGCTACAGAAATTATCACAAAGCAAACAGAGCTAGCATTACAAGGCTTAACTAATGAACAAGTAGAAAACACAATAATAGCATATGAGCCAATATGGGCTATAGGAACAGGAAAAACAGCAACAAGTGAAGATGCCAATAATGCTATAAAGGATATCAGAAATAAAATTGCTCAAAATTATGGACAAAATGTAGCAGATGGAGTTATAATACAATATGGCGGAAGTGTAAAAGCAAAAAATGCCAAAGAATTGTTTAGTATGTCAGACATAGATGGAGGGTTAGTTGGAGGAGCAAGCTTAGATGCCGAAGAATTCTCTAACATAGTAAATTACAACAAATAATTTGTGTAAAGGTTGAAAAATAAGTATTTAATTTTTTCCAACCTAATTTATAATTTAAGAAAGGAAAGAAAAATGAAAGATAAAGTTACAATGTTAATGATATTAGATGGGTTTGGAGATAATCCAAATAAAGACGGAAATGCAATAAAGCTTGCAAACACACCTAATATTGATAAACTAATGAAAAAGTACCCAAATACAGATATTTATACAAGTGGAAAATATGTAGGGTTACCAGAAGGACAAATGGGAAATTCAGAAGTAGGACACACAAACATAGGAGCAGGAAGAATAGTATATCAAGAATTAACAAGAATAACAAAATCAATTGAAGATGGAGATTTCTTTTCAAATCCAGAATTTATTTCAGCAATTGAAAATTGCAGAAAATATAATTCTAAGTTGCATATATTAGGATTAGTTTCAGATGGTGGTGTTCATAGCCATATAAGACATTTGTACGGATTATTAGAAATGGCTAAGAGAAGAGATTTCGAAAATGTTTATGTACATTGCTTTTTAGATGGAAGAGACACCCCTCCAGCATCAGCAGAAGGATATATAGCAAAATTACAAGATAAAATGAAGGAAAAAGGAATTGGAAAAATAGCATCAATTTCAGGAAGATTTTATGCAATGGATAGAGATAAAAGATGGCAAAGAATTCAAAAATGTTATGATGCATTAGTAAAAGGAGAAGGAGTAAAAGCAGGAACAGCAATAAAAGCAATAGAAGATTCATATCAAAAAGAAGTATTTGATGAATTTGTTGAACCAACAGTAATTTGTAATGGTGAAGAACCAGTAGCAAAGATAGAAGAACATGACTCAGTAATATTCTTCAACTTTAGACCAGATAGAGCAAGAGAAATAACTAGAACACTTGTAGATAAAGACTTCAATGAATTTGAAACAAAGAAAATGGATTTATATTTTGTATGTTTTACAAATTATGATGAAACAATGCCAAATGTTCATATCGCATTTAAAAAAGAAGTATTGCATAACACATTTGGAGAGGTAGTAAGCAAAGCCGGATTAAAACAATTACGTATAGCTGAAACTGAAAAATATGCTCATGTAACATTTTTCTTTAATGGTGGAGAAGAAAAACAATATCCAGGCGAAGACAGAATATTAGTGCCATCACCTAAAGTCGAAACATATGACCAAAAGCCAGAAATGAGTGCATATGAGGTTACAGATAAAGTTGTAGAAGCTATTCAAAATGATAAATATGATGTTATAATATTAAACTTTGCAAATACAGATATGGTAGGTCATACAGGAAGTTTACCAGCAGCAATAAAAGCAGTAGAAGCAGTAGATGAATGTGTAGGAAGAATAGTTAAAATTATAGAAGAGAAAAAAGGAAATTTATTAATTACAGCAGATCATGGAAATGCAGAGCAAATGATAGACTATGCAACAGGAGAACCACATACAGCACATACAACAAATCCTGTGCCTATAATATTAATTACAGAAAATCAATCAATAAGATTAAAAGAAAATGGAAAATTAGCAGATTTAGCACCAACAATGCTTGACTTAATGGGAATAGAAAAACCAGAAGAAATGACAGGCGAGAGTCTATTAGAAAGATAGATTTCAAATTATATAGGCTTATTATGATAATTATATAGGTGTTTAATATATTATTATTTGTATAATGAGCTTGTGTGGGGACCGGCTAGCTAGAAAATGTTAAAATTAATTAAATTTTAATTAATTTTATACAGTTTCTGCGATGTTGGGACGAATTATACAAATAATAATATATTAAACACCAAAATAATATATTTTATTTTGAGCCTATATAATTTGAAAGCAGAAGGGGTAAATATGTTAAAACAAACTAGAGAAACTAAAGAAATTTATGAAGACATACAAAGAAAAATATATTATATGATTCCTGAAAAATGGGAAAAGTTGTATCTATATGCATCTGTAATTGATAACAAAGAAGGAAATGCAAAAGGAGAATTATTTTTCTATTATATACCAAAAGGAATATTAAAGAAAAATCCTGTAAATGTATATGAAATACCTTCAAAATTTAACTTAAACGAAAAAGAATATTTGGAACTAGTAGAAATATTGTATAACCAAATAAAAAAACTAAGAGAAATCTATAAAAAGATAGAATTAGGAGAAACATGGAGCAATATTACAATATCTATTGAAAATTCAGATTTTAAAATAGAATTTAAATATGATGATTTAGTTAATTCAGAATATTCAAGTTTTGATAGACATGTAATTTGGAGGTACCAATATTTAAACATAGGAAAAGAACAACTTAATAAGGAAGAAAAAGAAATTTTAAAGAGATATTTAACAGGACCAAAAAATTTTATAAGAGAAGAAGTATATGAATCAGGTATATACATCAATAATATAAGAAAAATAATTGACTATGATACAACAAGTGAAGTTGAAGAATATCAAAAAGAAGAGCCTGAAAATGAAAAAGTTAAAATATCAGATAATATAAGTAAAATGAAGAAAGAATTAAAGATTTTTCCTATTAAAGGGTTAAATAAAAATAAGGAGACTGAAATATTACAACAAGAAGAAACACAAGTAAAAATAAAAAATCAGATATTATCTTTTTTAAATGATGAAACAGGCGAAGAAAATCAAAAAAAATAATAAAAATATTAAATAAGTTATTAATTTTAGGATGTAAAATCCTAATAATATATATGGATTTATTCCAAAAACAAAATATTGAAAGGAGCAATAAAAGATGACTTATTCAAAAGAATTAGAAGAAATGTGTGTGGTAAAAAAAGGAGTAGATCATGGACCAGCACCAATCCCAGAAGAAGGAAAATGGGTAAAAGCAAAAGAAATTAAAGATATATCAGGATTAACTCATGGTATTGGATGGTGTGCACCTCAACAAGGAGCATGCAAATTAACATTGAATGTAAAAGATGGAATTATCCAAGAAGCATTAATAGAAACAATTGGATGTTCAGGAATGACTCATTCAGCAGCTATGGCAGGAGAAATATTAACAGGAAAGACAATATTAGAAGCATTAAATACAGACTTAGTATGTGATGCAATAAATACTGCTATGAGAGAATTATTCTTACAAATAGTATATGGAAGAACACAAACAGCTTTCTCAGAAGGAGGTCTTCCAGTAGGAGCAGGACTTGAAGATTTAGGAAAAGGTCATACATCACAAGTTGGAACTATCTATTCAAGTACATTAAAAGGACCAAGATATTTGCAATTAACAGAAGGTTATATTGTAGAACTTGGCTTAGATAAAGATGACCAAATTATTGGTTATAAATATGTTCATATGGGAAAAATGATGGATAATATAAAAAAGGGTATTGACCCAATGGAAGCTATTGAAAAGGCTTCTGGTACATATGGTAGATTTGATGAGGCTGTTAAACGAATTGACCCAAGACAAAATTAATTAAAATCAGCAATCTGCACATTTTTCATAATATATCCAAACTTCGATATACAAAAGTATTATCTCAGTTTGTCTATATTCTTGAAAAATGCACATCTTACTAATTTTAATTAATTTTTAAGTAAAATGACTGAAAAGTGGTTCTTGCGTTGTAAAAATATTATATTTGAAATTGGGTGTAAAAATGGATTTTGGATTAGATGAAAAAGTGATAAAAGATATAGTGTCAATAATAAAAAAATATGACCAAGTAGAAAGTGCTTGTATTTTTGGTTCAAGAGCTAGAGGCGATTATAGAAATGGCTCAGATATCGACATAGCATTATTTGGGGAAAATTTGACAAACGATATAAATACGAAAATCTATTTCGAAATAGATGATTTATATTTACCATATAAGGTTGACTTAATAAATTTTAATACTTTAGTAAATGAAGAGAAATTTAGGAAAAATATTCTAAAAGAAGGAGTTGAAATATATGCCAAATAATTTAAAAGAAAGTTATGAAATGTTTAAAAAGGCATATGAAAAATTGCAAGAATTTATTAGTACAGACCAAGGTACAGAAAAGGATATAGCCGCAATTATACATTCATACGAATATACATTTGAATTGTGGTGGAAAGCGTTGCAAAGATATTTACAGGATTTTGAAACTGTTAGTGAACATGGACCAGGTGCAACTATAAGAAATGCATTTCAGTTTGGTATTATAGATGATGGTCAGGCATATATGGACTTACTAAAGGATAGAAATTTAATTGCCCATACTTATAAAGAAAATATAGCTAATGAAATTTACGAAAGAATAAAAAATAAGCATATGAAAACATTAAAAAAATTTATAAAAGAATTTGACCAAAAAATAGGATAGTAAAAAGGAGGAATAATAAATGGCAGTAACATTTGAAAGTTATGAAAGAAGAATAGACCAAATAAAACCAGTAATGGAAAAATACGGAATTAAAGACTTTGAAGATGCATTAAAAATATGTACAGATAAAGGATTTAATCCATATGAAATAGTAAAAGGAGTACAACCAATATGTTTTGAAAATGCAGCTTGGGCATATACACTAGGAGCTGCAATAGCAATTAAAAAAGGATGTACAAAAGCAGCTGACGCAGCAAAAGCAATAGGAGAAGGATTACAAGCATTTTGTATTCCAGGTTCAGTTGCAGATGATAGAAAAGTAGGATTAGGACATGGAAATTTAGCATCTATGTTATTATCTGAAGACACAAAATGTTTTGCATTTTTAGCAGGACATGAAAGTTTCGCAGCAGCTGAAGGAGCAATAGGAATTGCAAAATCAGCAAATAAAGTAAGAAAAGAACCATTAAGAGTAATCTTAAATGGACTTGGAAAAGATGCTGCACAAGTAATTTCAAGAATAAATGGATTTACATATGTAAAAACAGACTTTGATTTCTTTACAGGAAAAGTAAATGTAATAGAAGAAATACCATATTCAGATGGAGAAAGAGCAAAAGTAAAATGTTATGGAGCAAATGATGTAAGAGAAGGTGTAGCAATTATGTGGTTAGAAGATGTAGATGTTTCAATTACAGGAAATTCTACAAACCCAACAAGATTCCAACACCCAGTAGCAGGAACATATAAAAAAGAAAGAATAGAAGCAGGTAAAAAATACTTCTCAGTAGCATCAGGAGGAGGAACAGGAAGAACATTACACCCAGACAATATGGCAGCAGGACCAGCTTCATATGGTATGACAGATACAATGGGAAGAATGCATTCAGATGCACAATTTGCAGGAAGTTCATCAGTACCAGCTCATGTTGAAATGATGGGATTAATAGGAATGGGTAACAACCCAATGGTTGGAGCATCAGTTGCAGTGGCAGTTGCAGTAGAAGAAGCAATGAAATAATAGGGACGTAGCAAATTGAACAAAATTTGAACGAAAGAGACAGACCTAACAAAATATTATTTATATAAAATTAATTAGTTATAAAAAATAGAAGATGTCAAATTTTAATTTGATGTCTTTTATTTTTTTGTATGCCAAATGTGAATAAAAAATATCTGAATTCAAAAATTTTATGTTTTGCAACACAAAATTTGGATATACTAAAACAAAAAGAAAGGATATAAAAAATGCAAAATGAAAAAGAAAAATTATACAATTTGGCTTATATAGATAAAATAACTAACCTTGGAAATTATAATTATTTTATAGAAAAAGGAAATGAAACGCTAAAAAATAAAAATAAAAATATTTATGTACTAGCATTAGATGTAGATAAATTTAAATCATTTAATAAGAAATATGGGCATGAAATAGGCAGCAAAATATTATATCAAATAGGCAATATATTAAAAAATAATTTAGAAAATATAATTCAAAATAAGTTGAAAATAGAAAATAAAGAAGAATCATTCGTTTGCAGGTTGGCAAATGATATGTTTGGAATGTTAATAATTACAGATAGTGATATAGAAAAAATAGTAAATAAGATATGCGAAGATTTGAAAATTTTACAAATAAATAAAAGTGAATATAGAGTATATATATCAATAGGTATCTATAAAATACATGGAGATACAGATATAATACAAGCATTGGACAAGGCTTTAATAGCACATAATGACGCAAAGGGAGACTATAATATCCAATATAGAATATTTAATAATCAAATGGAAGAGACTATGATAAGAGAGCATAATATAGAAACTCAAATGGAAAAAGCTTTGCAAAATGAGGAATTTAAAATATATTACCAACCTAAAATATCTACAAAGACTGATAAAATAGTAGGAGCAGAAGCATTGGTAAGATGGGTAAAAAAAGACGAAATAATATTCCCCAATAAATTTATACCAATATTTGAAAAAAATCATTTCATAATACAATTAGATAAATATATATTTGAAAAAGTATGTCAAGATATACAAAGGTGGAAACAAAATAAATTTGAGGAAATACCATTAATATCAGTAAACATCTCTAAAGAAAATTTTTATAATGATGAATTTATAAAAGAATACGTAAAAATAGCGAAAAAATATAAATTAAAACCTGAAGAAATAGAAGTTGAGATAACAGAAAATGTGACAATGATTGAAAATATGACAATAATAAAGATGATAGAGAAGATAAAAAAAGCAGGATTTATAATATCAATAGATGATTTTGGAACAGGTTATTCATCATTGAGTATGTTGCAGTCAATGCCAATAGATATAATAAAAATAGATAAAACATTCATAGATAAAATAGATATTCAAAAAAAAGATGATAATATGGTAGACTATATAATTTACATTGCAAAAAAATTAAAATTAAAAACAGTTGCAGAAGGAGTAGAGAATGAAAAACAAGTAGATTATTTAAAGCATGCAGGTTGTGATATGTTACAAGGCTATTTTTATTCTAAACCACTATTGGGGACGTACAAAATTGAATAAAATTTGTTCAAAGGGGAGAGACATAATTAATAAGAATATATAAAAAATTGAATAGATACAAAAAACTGAAAAACGTTGACAATACTCGAATATAGAAGGGTAACGAACAAAAAAACGAAATACGAACAAAAATTTTATATTTTTTTAAAAAAAGTATTGACAAAATGAAAAATAAAATATAAAATAGGTTCAACAAAAGCGAACAATAATTTGCAAAACAAAAATTCTAAAAGGGAGTGATTAATATGTATAAAATAGGAAACAAAATAAGAATAAAAACAACAAAAGAAACAAGTATAGAGAGACATCCAGTCCCAGTATTAGGAACAGATTTTAAAGTGAAAATTGTATACAAAAATGTAAAAGTTCCAGAACTAAATATAGGAAAGAAAGTTATAAAAATATCACTTCCTAGTAGATATAAAAACAACTCAAACAAACAAATACTAGATTTAGCTATAGAAAAACTATACGAACAAATTGCTAAAGTAGAAATAGAAAGAGCAATGGAAAAAGTAAGAATTATGGTAGGATTTGCACCAGAAGATTACGAAATTAAAAATATGAAAAACGAAATAGCTAGATGTATTCAAAACAAAATAATAGTAAACCCTAAAATAGTTATGCTTCACAGAGATGTAATAGATTTTGTAATATTACACGAATATTGTCATTTAAAATATAAAACACATTGCAAAAATTTTTATAGAATGATAGAAAATTATGAGTCTGATTTCGAGAAATACGAAAAAATATTGAAAACATGCTTGTTTCAGTATTAATATTAATGTATAATAATATTATTATGAAAGAGATAATAGTTGATAAAAAATATGATGGAAAAAAATTAAATAAAATAATATTAGAAAAAATACCAAATATTAATTACAATACATTTAATAAATTGCTTAGAAAAAAAGATATAAAAGTAAACGAAAAACGAATTAATAAAGATATAGTAGTTTTCGAAAATGATAAAATCATATTGTACATACCAGATGATATGGAAAATAATGCTTTCAAAAATATAAAAGTAGTTTATGAAGATGACAATATTTTAATTTTGGATAAACCTGTAAATATTGAAGTAACAGGGAAAAATAGTTTGACAGAAATAATACACAAAAAGTTTAAAAATTGTGGATTTAAACCTATGCCATGTCATAGAATTGACAGAAATACAATAGGTTTAGTATTATTTGCTAAAAATGAAGAAAGTTTAAATATTTTATTAGAAAAATTTAGAAATCATGAAATAGAAAAACATTATTTAGCATTAGTATATGGTCATCTTAAAGAAAAGCAAAAAATAATGGAAGGTTATCTTTTTAAAGATAATAAAAAATCACAAGTATATATAAGTGATGATTATAAAAAAGGATATAAGAAAATTATTACTAAATATACAGTATTAGAAGAAAGAAAAGATAATACATCATTGTTGGATGTAGAAATAGAAACAGGTAGAACACATCAAATAAGAGCACATTTGGCACATATTGGATATCCAATAATAGGAGACGGAAAATACGGAAATAACGAAATAAATAAAAAATTTCATAAAAAGTATCAAATGCTATGTAGTTATAAAATTAAATTTAATTTTATAAACGATAGCGGAATTTTAAATTATTTGGCGAAAAAAGAGTTTTCGTTAGATACTAATTTATAAGTTCCAAAATGTATGAGGTGAAAACATGAAAAAAAGACAAGAAATATATGATTTATATTGGTATTTTGCCTGTGAAAGGCAAAATATTTTTTGGAAGAAAATGAATGGAGAACCAGCCCCTTGGACTGATGACTTAATTTTACGAGAATACAAGTTTTGCAATAGTTATAGAGTTAACGATAGAGTTAGTCAATATTTGTTAAAAAACGTTATATATAATGGTAAAAAATATTCTGATGAAGATATGCTATTTAGGATATTATTATTTAAATTATTTAATAAAGAATCAACTTGGGAATTGTTATTAAATAATTTTGAAGATATAACATTAGAGTCATTTAACATCAATGAATATTCTAAAATATTAGAAAAAGCAATATCAAATGGTACAAAGATTTATAATGATGCATATATAAGTTGTGCTAATAAAGCATTTGGATATGACAGAAAACATGACAACCATTTAGCATTATTAAAAAAGATGTTTATTGAAGATAAAATGCAAGACAAAATTATTAATTGTAAAACTATGGAAGAGGCATTTAATATTATTAAAAGTTATCATCTAATAGGTAATTTTATGGCATATCAATTAGTTACTGATATTAATTATAGTGAAGTTGTAAATTGGCAAGAGGATGAATTTACAGTAGCTGGACCTGGTTCACTTCGTGGAATTAAAAAATGTTTCATAGACAAAGGTAAAATGAGCAATGAAGATATAATTAGATATATGTATGAACATCAAGACGAAGAATTTAAAAGACTAAATTTAAATTTTAAAAGAATTGGCAATAGACCTTTACAATTAATAGACTGTCAAAATATATTTTGCGAATTAGATAAATATTGTAGGAAGGCATTTCCTAATTTAAAATCTAACCGAGCTAAAATAAAAAAACATTATATACCAAAAAAAGATAAAATTGAATATATTTATCCACCAAAATGGAAAATCAACTAAACACTTTAGTTAATGGAGCGTTTAAGGAGGCTATTTGCGAAAAATTTGTGTAATTCTCAAAGCGTTTCTCCCAAATTCTGCCAAAAAAATAATTTGATTCATCAACTGTTGCATAAATTATAACACAATAAAATTATTTTTCAATAGTCATTGCATTTGAAACAAATGTTTGGTATAATATTTCTACATTAAGTTATGAGGAGTGATACTATGAAAGAAGACAAAATTAGCCTAAAAAATAATGCTATAATACATAAGGATAATTCTTTAAATAGATTAGACTTATCTTTTTTGAAACATATAGAATTAAGTGAATATAAGAAAAGTGATTTATTGGCTTATTGGATAAATGACTTTGCAGAATATCATGATGAAGAGAGAACATTTAATATTGCAAAATCTGGTATGTATTCTCGTGGTGATGTAATAAAAGTAAATTTAGGCTTTAATATTGGAAATGAATTAGGGGGGTTACATTATTGTATTGTTTTAAATAAATATGATAATACAAGAAACGGTGCTTTAAATATTATTCCATTAACATCTAGAAAAGATAACAAAAGATATGATTCTTCTTCCGTAAACCTAGGGAAAGAACTTTACAATATATTTCAAAGTAAAATTGAAAAAGAAAAAATCAAACTGCAACAAATACTAGATGAATTAGAAAAGATAAACGATATTCCCGTTAATATTCAAAATATAATAGAAAAAGAGCAAAAATATATTGGAAAGATGGAAACCGAAATTTCTAAAATGAAAAAGGATAGTATTGCACTAATTAATCAAATAACGACAATTAGTAAACAAAGAATTTTTAAAGATACTGTAAGAAGAAATGTAAAAATATCTAATGCATCTCTTGATTTGATTGATAAACAAATCATTAAGTTCTTTACAAAGTAAATTTTGTATTTAAAAAGGAGAGTTGCTTGTGAACTCTCCAAAATCATTTAGGCTCCCGTCTTACTACAAAAGTAGTAGAGGGTTAAGTTAAATATATTTTAACATATAATATTTAAC
>CAWVFT010000025.1:0-25126 GCA_963928635.1 Bacillota bacterium
TTTAATTATTCAGCAATAATTAATTTTGGAGTAAGAAACTGTACAGGAGATTATGTAATACAATTAAATAATGATACAGAATTATTAACACCAGACTGGTTACAAGAAATGCTAGGATTTGCACAAAGAGAAGATGTAGGAGCAGTCGGAGTAAAAATGTATTATCCAGATAGAACAATACAACATGCCGGAATAATAGTAGGAATCGGTGGAGTTGCAGGTCACGTATTTAAAAATATACCTAAAAATCTACATGGATATTTTTCAAAAGATGCAATGATACAAAACTTAAGTGCAGTAACAGCAGCTTGTATAATGACTCCTAGAAAAATATATGATGATGTAGGATATATGGATGAGGAGTTTAAAGTTGCTTTTAATGATGTGGATTTTTGTCTAAAAATAAGAGAAACAGGAAAATTAATTGTATATACACCATATGTAGAGTTTTTACACTATGAATCAAAAAGTAGAGGCTATGAAGATACTGTTGAAAAACAACAAAGATTTAAGGGTGAAATTGATAGATTTTATAGCAAATGGCAATGGTTCTTGGATAAAGGGGATCCATATTACAACATAAATTTGAGATTGGATAATGATCAGTGTGCTATTAAAGAAGGTCCAGTTGGGAAATAATTACAATTTTGGCGTTGTTAGACTTCATCGAAAATCAAATCAACGTGCAAACCGCACGCCTCATTGATTTTCTCTTCGTCTGCCTAGCCAAAATTTAATTCTTTCCCAACTGGAAGAGGAAATAATTACAATTTTGGCGTTGTTAGACTTCATCGAAAATCAATTACATTTTGGTGTTGTGAAAAATTGTGTAAAAAGAAATGGGGATAAAAATGAAAGATAAGAAAATTTATATTCCAATAATTATATTGTTTATATTTATAGCTATCTCATTATATGCCATAAATAGTGGATATATGATGGCACCAGATGAGTATAATTATAGTAATATTGCATGGACAGACCATAGATTATCAAGCATTAGTGATATTATAACCTCACAAATGAGCATGTATCAACAATGGACAGGTAGAGTACCAGTACATACAATAATACAAACAATACTATATTTAGGAACATGGATATATCAAATAATAAATCCAGTAATATTTGTTGCATTTTTATTATTAATAACAAACATGATATTTAGAAAACCAACGTATTTAAAAACAATATTAGCAATATTTTTAATATATTTTTTTACACAAGGATTAGGAGAAAAATACATATGGCTATCAGGAAGTGTAAATTATTTATGGACTACGACTGCAATGCTCATAGTAATGTATTTCTACTACAAAATATTTGAAAAAGATGAAAAATTACAAAAATACCAAATACCAATATTTTTTATATTTTCATTTTTAGCAGGATGGTCACAAGAAAATGTTGCATTTGTATTAGGAAGTTATATAATTGTAATAGGATTAAGTAATTTAAAAAAATTTAAAAGTTATAGTGCAAAAGAAAAAGCAATAATAATAACAAGTATAATATTATTTGGAATAGGGGCTTTACTATTAATTTTTGCACCAGGAAATTTCGCAAGAATGGGAACTAATGAAACAAGGCTACAAATAGAGAACATAATTACAAGATTTAAAGAAATAAAATATCTAACAGCCCTTTACATAATGACATTAATAATAATATTTATTATTAATGTAACAAGTAAAAGAGAACACAAAACAAAGACATTAAAAAATCAAATATTATTTATATTACCAGTATTGATAGGTATAGTGCCAATGACAATTATTTCAGAATTTCCAACAAGATCAATGTTACCATATGAAATAATGATAATAATTATAACAATTGCAAATATGCAATGGATAATAGAAAAATTTGAACTAAAAAAATTAATAACATTAGCAAGCATTATTATTACAATACCGGTTATATATGTATTTATAAGAAATATATCATATAGTGAAAAATATATGATACCATACAAAGAAAAAATAGAACAAGAAATTAATTTAGCAAAAATAGAAAGTCAAAAAGATGTAGTATTATCTAGATTTGATGAAGCAAATTATCTACAAACAAAAACAGCGAGTTTTTTAGTAGATTATTCTCCAAAAGCATTCAGCACAAATATAATAAACACATATATGGCAAAATACTATGGATTTAACACAATCCAAGCAATAGGAGATAATGAATATTTAGTAGATATATACTTAAGTGAACAAATAGAAAATAAAGAATATAACTTAGTCAATAATGATAAAATACCAATTAGAACAAACTTATATGATAATACTTTAGAAAAAACAAACAAAATACAATTAATTATTCTAAAAGAAGAGCTTAATAATGTAAAAATAGAACTACCAGAAGAAATTAAAAATAAGATACAAAAGGTTGAGTTAAAAAGCATATTAAAAACTGAACAAATAAGCCAAAGCATAGTGATAATTTAAAAAAGAAAGGAAATATAAAATGGACAAAATATCTGTAATAGTTTCATGTTATAATGAAGAAGAAAGCTTGCCATTATTTTATAAAGAAATGGAAAAAGTTAGAAAAAAAGACCTTGAAAACATAGACTTTGAATATATATTTGTAAATGATGGTTCTAAAGATAAAACATTGCAAGAAATGAAAGAATTACGAAAACAAGACAAAAAAGTAAGATATATTTCATTTTCAAGAAACTTTGGAAAAGAAGCTGCAATGTATGCTGGGTTAGAAGCAGCAACTGGAGATTATATAACATTAATGGATGCAGATTTACAAGACCCGCCATCTTTATTAAGACAAATGTATGATTTAATTAAAAATGATGGATATGACTGTGTAGCAACAAGGAGAGTAACAAGAAAAGGAGAGCCACCTATAAGAAGCTTTTTTGCAAGAGTATTTTATAAATTAATAAATAAGATATCAGATGTAGAAATGGTAGATGGTGCAAGAGATTACAGATTAATGACAAAGCAAATGGTAAATGCAGTAATATCTATGAAAGAATATAACAGATATTCAAAAGGGTTATTTAGTTTTGTGGGATTTAATACTAAATGGTTAGAATATGAAAATATAGAAAGAGTAGCAGGAGAAACAAAATGGTCATTTTGGAAGTTATTTAGGTATGCAATAGAGGGAATAACAGCTTTCTCAACAACACCATTAATGTTATCATCAATTATAGGATTAATCTTCTGCATAGTAGCATTTATACTAATAGTAGTTATAATCATAAAAACACTAGTATTTGGAGACCCAACAAGTGGATGGCCATCTCTTACATGTATAATATTCTTTGTAAGTGGAATTCAACTATTTTCATTAGGAGTAATAGGCCAATATTTATCAAAGACATATCTTGAGATTAAAAATAGACCAATATACATAATTAAAGAAACAGAAAAAGACATGAAAGAGGAATGAGTTTTAAATGGAAAAAATAAAAGAATTATATAAAAAATATAAAGAAATAATAATGTATTTAATATTTGGAGGATTAACAACTTTAGTAAATATTGTGTCATATGCTATTTTAGCTAGACTATTAAACATAGAAACAGTAACAAGTACAATAGTTGCTTTAATAATTTCAATATTATTTGCATACATAACAAATAAAATTTTTGTATTTGAAAGTAAAACAAATAATAAAAAAGATTTAATAAGAGAAATAATATCATTTTTCGCATGTAGAGCTTTGTCTGGAGTAATGGATGTAGTTATAATGTATGTAACAGTAGATGTATGGCATTTCAACGACATCATTATGAAAGTGATTTCCAATATAATTGTAATTATAGTAAATTATGTATTTAGCAAACTAATAATTTTTAGAAAGAAAAAAGTTAATGAAGCTAAATAGATTTTAACCTTATATATGAAAGGACATCTAATAAAATGGAAAACAAAAATAAAGGGGAAAAAATACAAATATTTTGTAGCAAATATCTAGTACTAGTAGTTGCAATATTAACTACAATTATTGGAATATTATCAATTGTTGTAACAGCATACTTTGAAAATGCAACATATAGTTTTACATCAGAAAAAACAACATATCGTTTTGATAATATATTAGTCATTATAGGACTATTTATAATAGCACTAGTAGTAATATTTGGATGCAATAAAATTATAAATAAAATAAAATCAAAATGGATTTTTCTGGCAATTATAATAATAAGCGGAATAATTCAAATAATATGGGTATGCAGTATTAAATTCATACCATATGCAGACCAAGCAAATGTACTTTCATGTGCTAAACAATTATTAAATGGGCAATATCAAGAATTTAGTCAACCAAGTTCATATTTTGGGATATATCCATTTCAAATAGGAATTATATATTATATTGCACTAATACTAAAAATATTTAATACGGAAAATTTCTTAGTATTACAAATATTTAATGTTATATTTTCTTTGCTGAATTTACTGTTAATGTTTAAAATAACAAAAATATTATTTAAAGAAGAAAAGGTACAAAAAATTTTAAACTTTATACTAATTGTTTTTTCTATATATTTTACATTCTTTAATGTACATGTATATGGAAATATAAATGGACTTACATTTAGTCTTATAGCATTATACTACACATTAAAATATTTAGAAGAAAAAAAGAAAAGATATTTAGTTATTATAGCAATAACAATGGCAATTTCAATAGCACTAAAAAGTAATTACAATATCTTTTTATGTGGTATAGTAATAACACTTATATTAGACTTTTTAAAAGATAAAAAACTAAGAACAATAGTAGGTATTATAGGTATTGTAATTGGATATATGTTATTCCAATTTATATTAAATTTTTCACTAGAAAAAACAATAAATGCAAAAATCCCAGAAGGAATACCAATGATAGGATATATTTATATGGGAATGGCAGAGCCAAAAACAATGTCTAGTGGATGGTATACAACAGATTCTGTAGATACATTCCAAAAAAACAATTTTGATTCAGAAAAAACAGCAGAAGAAGATATAGAAAAAATTAAAGAAAGAGCAAGTTATTTATTACAAAATCCTAAAGAGTTATTCTATTATTATTCAGATAAACTTGCATCAACTTGGTTAAATCCAACATTTCAAGCTATATGGTGTGCATATCCAGGAGCGACCATGGCGCAAGACCAACAATATGCACAGGAAATAGAAAGTAAAACAATAGTTAAATCAATGCTAAGTGGAGACATTTATAAAATAGAAGAGCAGATATTAAATATATTCCAAATTATAATCTTCACATTTGCGGGATATGCAATGTTTAAGCTATTTAAAAAAGGAAAAATCGCACATATATTATTACCAATGATATTTTTAGGAGGATTTATTTTTCACATGTTTTGGGAAACAAAGGCAATATATGTATTACAATATTATTATTTATTAGCACCATATTCAGCTTACGGACTTTATGAATTTTATAAAAAATTAGCTTCTAAAATTAACAAAAGAAAACAATTACCTAAACCAGAAAAAATCGAAAATAATTAAAAAAGGAGATAAAAAAATGAAAAAAGTTTCAGTAGTAATTCCAATGTATTATGAAGAAGAGGTAGCAAATGAATGTTACAATAGAATGAAAAAAGTTTTAGGAGAAATAGAAAATTATGATTATGAACTAATATTTGTTAATGATGGGAGTAAAGATAAGACATTAAGCATATTAGAGGAAATAGCTAAAAAAGATGAAAAGGCAAAAGTAATCTCATTTTCTAGAAATTTTGGACATCAAGCAGCAGTAACAGCAGGATTAAAATTTGTTACAGGAGATGCAATTGTAATTATTGATGCAGATTTGCAAGATCCACCAGAATTAATACCAGATATGTTAAAATTATGGGAAGATGGTAATGAAGTAATATATGGAAAAAGAAAAACAAGAGAAGGAGAGTCACATTTTAAACTATTTACTGCAAAAATGTTTTATAAAACTTTAAATGCATTATCAGATGTTGAGATACCTAAAGATACAGGAGATTTTAGGTTAGTAGATAGAAAAGTAGTAGATACAATAAATCAATTACCAGAACACAATAAATTTTTAAGAGGTTTATTTAGCTGGGTAGGATATAAACAAAAAGCTTTTGAATATGAAAGAAAAGAAAGATTTGCAGGAAAAACGAAATATCCACTTAAAAAAATGTTAAAACTTGCTTCAGATGGAATAATAAGTTTTTCAACAAAACCATTGAAATTAGTTGGAATATTAGGAATGTTATCAATATTAATTTCATTTATAGTATTAATATATTCTATAGTTTCATATATTTTTAAATTAAATACATTAACTGCGGGCTGGACTTCAATAATGGTAGTAGTAACATTCTTTGCAGGAGTACAATTGTTATCAATTTGGATAATGTCAGAATATATAGGTAGAATATATGACGAAACAAAACAAAGGCCACAATATATAATAGATAAGAAAATTAATATAAATGAATGAAGTCTAACTTGTCGGTCCCCACCTTAAGTCGAAAATTAGAAAATAAAAAATATGTAATTTCACAAAATAATGTGATAATTTTATATTTAAAATATGAAAAAAGAGGTAATAAAAAATGAAAAAAACAATTGCAATAATATTTCTAATAGTTTTTATACTATTAATTGGAATAAGTGTAAAAAGTAATGCAAAAACGCAGTATAACACATTAATTTGGATAGATTCTCCCGCAGAAAATGGAGTACAATATAAGACAATAAGTGTTACTGGATGGGTAATGTCAGAATATTCTAATAATGAAATAAAAATTCTAATAGATAATAAGGAACAAAAAGTTGATATTTTAAGACAAAAAAGAACAGATGTTATAAAAGCTATTAATGGTTATGGAGGAAGTTCAAACAAAACTCCAGGATACACAGCAGAAATAGATATATCTAAACTAAGTTCAGGAACTCATAAATTTACTGTAAATGTATATACAACAAATGGTCAACTTTTAGCGACAAAAACCACTAATTTTAGAGTTAAAAAACCTGATTCATTGTTACAAGTAGATTTCCCAAATCAAAATCAGAATGTAAAAACAAATTTACTTGTACAAGGATGGGTAATGTCAGAAGACCCAAACAATACTGTTGAGATACAATTAAATGGGAATACATATAATACAACAAGGCAGTCAAGACCAGATGTGTTAAAAGCAATATCAGGATATGGAGACGAGTTAAATAAAACACCAGGATATATTGCAAATATTAATACTAAAAATATAAAGGATGGAAAATATACAGTAAAGATTAAAGTAAAGTCAAAAAGTGGAGAGATATTAACTGAGCAAACAAGAAGTATAATTATTAAAAAGTATGATACATTACTACAATATGATACACCAACAATTAATGCAAATGTAAAAACAAGTTTAACAGTACAAGGATGGGTAATGTCAGAAGACACAAGTAATATTGTAGAGGTACAGCTAAATGGGAAAACATATACACCAGAAAGACAAGCAAGAGCAGATGTGCTAAAAGCAATATCAGGATATGGGAATAAATCAAACAAAAAGCCAGGTTATAAAGTTACAATAAATACAAGTAGCTTAAAAGATGGAACATATTCAGTAAAAGTTATTGCTAAAACAAAAAATGGAGAAATATTAGCTCAAGAATCACGAAATGTAAAAATCAAAAAATATGAATCATTATTACAATTTGATACTCCAAAAAAGAATGCCAAAATAAAAACAACATTAGAAGTAGAAGGATGGGTACTATCAGAAGATACAAATAATGTTGTAAAAGTAGAATTAAACGGAAAGACTTATGAAACAACAAGACAAGCAAGAGCAGATGTTTTAAAAGCAGTACAAGGTTTTGGTGGAAGTAAAACAAATAAAACACCAGGATATAAAGCAAAAATAGATACAAGCAATATTAAAGATGGCACACATAATTTAATTATTAAAGTACTAAATCCAAAAACAAATGAAATATTAGCAACAGAAACAAGAAAAATCACTATAAAAAAATATGAAGGTATCATAAACATAGATTATCCACAAATAACAATGATAAATAAAAATACATTAGATATACAAGGTTGGGTAATGACGGGAGATTCAAAAGCAACATTAAAAATATATGTAGATAATAAACAAATAAGCTCAAGCAAAATAACAAGACAGGAAAGACCAGATGTCATAAAAGCAATTTCTGGATATGGAACGATTAAAGAGAATCCAACACCAGGATTTAAAACAACAATAAGTTTAAAAGGATATTCTGAAGGAAAACATACAATAAAAGTAACTTCAACTGCAAGAACAGGAGAAACAATAGTGACAGGAGAAAAGAAATTTACAATTTACAAAAATGAATATTTTGGAATAGATATTTCAGAACATCAATATACAGTTGATTTTGAATCTTTAGCAAAGAACAATAACTTGGATTTTATGATAGCAAGAGTGGGATGGTATAGTGAGTCACAAGGAAAATTACAAGTAGATGAACAGTTTGAAAGAAACTACAAACTTGCAAAACAATATGATATACCATTAGGAACATATCTATATTCATATGCAGCAAATGTACAAGAAGCAAAAAATGAAGCAAATGCATTAGTTAAATATTTAAAAGACAACAAAATGAGCTTTGAGCTTCCAGTATTTTATGACATAGAAGATAAATCTCAATATGGAGCAAATAATGATGAAAAAACTCAAATGTGCATTGAATTTGGAAAAATCTTAAAAAACGCCGGGTATAAAGTAGGAATTTATTCAAGTAAAAATTGGTTAACTAATTACATTAACTTGGATAAGATTCCTGATGACTATGACATATGGGTAGCTTCTTATGGTACAGATGACGGATTACCACAAGAAAATGTAAAATTCCCTGGAAATCATGACATTTGGCAGTACACAACGACAGGAAAAATAGACGGAATAAGTACAAATGTAGATTTTAATATTTGTTACAAAAAATATTGGTAAAGTTTATAAAAGTACAAGAAAACTCTTGTACTTTTTTTATTTTAATGATATGATAAGAGCGAATTTTAAAGAAGAAAAACAAGAAAATAATTACATTTTGAACAATGTAAAAATTTAACAAACAACAGAAAGGAAAGTGAATTAAATGAAGATTTTAATAACAGGAGCAAATGGAATGCTTGCAAAATCTGTAAGAAAAAAATTAGGAAAAGATAACGAATTAATATGCACAGATGTTGCAGAGTTAGACATTACAGATAGAGAAGCAGTAGTAAAAAAATTAGAAGAAATAAAACCAGAATATGTAATAAACTGTGCAGCATATACAGCAGTTGATAAAGCAGAAGACAATTATGATATAGCAGAAAAAATAAATGCAGATGGACCAGGAAATTTAGCATATGGAACAAATAAAATAGGAGCAACACTAGTACATATTAGCACAGACTATGTATTTGATGGAGATTTAGATGTATCAAAATCATATATAGAAACAGATCCAGTCGGACCTGTAACAGTATATGGAAAAACGAAATTACATGGAGAAGAACAAGTAAAAGAAAACACAGACAAATATTATATTTTTAGAACAGCATGGCTATATGGAGATGGAAATAATTTTGTAAGAACAATGTTAAAACTAGGAAAAATAAAAGACGAATTAAATGTTGTATCAGACCAACATGGAAGCCCAACATATGCCGAAGATTTGGCAAATATTATAAAAGAAGCAATTGAAAAGAAAATACCATATGGTACATATCATACAACGAATCAAGAATTTACAACATGGTATGAATTTACTAAAAAAATATTTGAACTTGCAAACATTAATTGTAAAGTAAATCCAGTTTCTACAGAAAAATACATTGAAATAATGCAAATAAAACAAGCTAAAAGACCAAAAAATTCTCAATTGTGCAAAGAAAAAATACTAGCACAAGGAATTAATATACCAAATTGGGAAGATGGTTTGAAAAGATATTTAGAAATAGAATTAAGTAAATAATTTTATGAAATATTATAGAAAAGTGATATCAGATAAAAATGTAAATAAAGTTTTGAATACAAGAAAGGAAGTTTAAACATGAAAAATAGAAAAGGAATAATTTTAGCAGGAGGAAGTGCAACAAGGTTATACCCTCTAACACTTGCAATATCTAAACAAATAATGCCAGTATATGATAAGCCAATGATATATTATCCATTATCTGTACTAATGGAAGCTGATGTTAAAGAAGTATTAATTATCTCAACACCAAGAGATATAGTAACATTTGAATCTTTACTAGGAGATGGTTCACAATGGGGAATGCATTTTGAATATAAAATACAAGAAAAACCAAGAGGACTAGCAGAAGCATTTATAATAGGAGAAGATTTTATTGGAAATGATAATGTAGTAATGATTTTAGGAGATAATATGTTCTATGGTTCACATTTACCAGAAATATTAAAAAGAGCAAGTCAAAGGGAAGATGAATCAACAATTTTTGGATATTATGTAAAAGACCCAAGAGCATATGGAGTAGTAGAAATAGACAAAGAGGGAAAAGCAATATCAATAGAAGAAAAACCAGAAAACCCAAAATCAAACTATGCTGTACCAGGGCTATACTTTTATACAAATGATGTAATAAAAATTGCAAAAAATGTAAAACCATCAGCAAGAGGAGAACTAGAAATAACAAGTATAAATGATGAATACATGAAAATGGGAAAATTAAAAGTAGAAAAACTAGGAAGAGGAATGACATGGTTCGATACAGGTACACATGATGCTTTACTAGAAACAGCAAGTTTTGTACAAACAATAGAGAAAAGACAAGGTATGCAAGTATGTTGCCCAGAAGAAATAGCATTCAAAAAAGGATGGATAAATAAAGAGCAATTATCAAATTTAGCAGAAAAATACATGAAAACAGAATATGGTGTATACTTAAAAGATTTAGCAGAAAATAGATTTGGTGATGAATAAATTTAGTTATAAATAAACAAAAATATTTAAAAATATTTTCAAAAGAAAGGAATGAAATTTAAAATGGGAAAATTTAAAAAAATTGAAACATCAATAGAAGGTGTATATGTAATTGAGCCAACAGTATATGGAGACAGCAGAGGTTATTTCATGGAAACATATAGTGATGCAGAATTTGCAGAAATAGGATTAAATTATAAATTTGTACAAGATAATCAATCAAAATCAAGAAAAGGTGTTTTAAGAGGATTACATTTTCAAAAAGAAAACACACAAGCAAAATTAGTTAGATGCATAAAAGGAGAAGTATTTGATGTAGCAGTTGATCTAAGACCTGGAAGCAAAACATATGGTAAATGGGAAGGTGTTGTACTTTCAGAAGAAAATAAAAAAATGTTTATGATTCCTAGAGGATTTGCACATGGATTTTTAGTATTATCAGAAGAAGCAGAATTTACTTATAAATGTGATGATATATATAATCCAAATGCAGAAGGTGGCTTAGCTTGGAATGATAAAGATGTAAATATAAATTGGCCTTTAGGGGATATGAAAATAGAAGATTTATTAACATCAGAAAAAGATGCTAAATGGCCAAGCTTAGAAGAATTAAGAAAAACAGATTTATTTAAAAACTTAAATTAATAATAAAGAATTTATAAAATTAGATAGGAGAATAGAAGATGAAAAAAAATATATTAGTAACAGGTGCAGCAGGATTTATAGGAGCAAATTTTGCAGAATATTTTGTAAATAAATATCCTGACTACAATATTATAGTATTAGACAAATTAACATATGCAGGAAACTTAGATAACTTAAAAAAAGTTATGGATAAAATAACATTTGTGCAAGGAGATATATGTGATTTCGATTTTGTATTAGATTTATTTAAAAAGTATGAAATAAATGGAGTAATACATTTTGCAGCAGAATCACATGTAGATAATAGCATAAAAAATCCATTTATATTTACACATACAAATGTAATTGGAACACATACATTATTAGAAGCAGCAAAAAGAACATGGGGAGAAGGAAGTCCAAACAAATTTGTTCATATATCAACAGATGAAGTATATGGTTCATTAAAAGAAGATGGATATTTTACAGAAACTTCACCAATAAAACCAAGTAGCCCATATTCAGCATCAAAAGCAAGCTCAGATTTAATAGCTTTTGCATATAAAGAAACATTTAAAATGAATGTAAATGTAACGAATTGTTCTAACAACTATGGACCATATCAACACAATGAAAAACTAATACCACATATGATTAAATTAGCTTTAAATGACCAAAAACTACCAATATATGGTACAGGTAAAAACATTAGAGACTGGTTATATGTAGAGGATCATTGCGAAGCAATAGATTTAGTATTCCACAAAGGAGTTTCAGGAGAAAGATATAATATTGGTGGACACAATGAAAAAAGAAATATTGATATTGTAAAACTAATATTAAAAAGGCTAGATAAACCAGAATCACTAATAGAATTTGTTGAAGATAGAAAAGGTCATGATTATAGATATGCAATAGACCCAACAAAAATAACAAATGAATTAGGATGGTATCCAAAAACAAAATTTGAAGATGGAATAGTAAAAACAATTGACTGGTATTTAGCAAACCCAGAATGGCTAAAATAGTTTATATGAACAAAGGAAGTTGAAATAAAATGATACATTTATATAGGAAAAAATATTTTAAAGAATATTTTCACTACGGAATAGAAAATAAAGAAAAAGTATTAGAATATATAATTTATAAAGCTTTACAAAAATCACATGATAATCTAGGTTCATTAGGAGATTTATACAAAACGCCAAATGAAAAACACCTAGAAGAATGGATTAAAGAATCAGAAAATGCATACAAACAATTTTATCGTTTTATTGTACTGCCAGACAATCCAGAAAATTTAACTTATGAGTTAGACGATAAAAATGAAGAGATTTCAAAAACTGTCAACAATAAAATAAAAGATTTAATTGCTAAAGACGATGTAAAAGAATATAAAGCTGGATATTTCTTCACAAGAGAAAAAGAAGGAGAATACGAACATGATAACCAGCAGACAGGTTGGACTGGCATAATTTATGAATTTTTAGAAGAACTACAAAAACTAGAAACAAAAGACAAAGATTTATATGGTTTAAAATGGCTAAAAGTTAGAATAATTAGAGCAATAAATAGGGAACCTTTAAATAAAGAAGAATTAAGAAATTTAATAGAAATATGCCAAGCAAATGAAAAAGAAATCAATAATTTAAAAAGAATGTTAGAAGGACAAGGACATCAAGACAGATAAAAATTTGGAGTTGCTGTTATATATTTTTAAAGCTCTCCTGTTCCTTCCATTCAAAAAGAATTCAAAAAGAATTCATAAAGCTTTCTCATGAGCCTCTCGTTCCTCGAGTACCGTGAACATCCATCATTCGAAAGCTAAATGAATTCTATTTTTTATTTCAGTCAAGCGTCGAAACCTTAAAAATATATAACAGCAACTCTTGCAAAAAGTGATTTTTGAATTTTTTGATAACATAATTCAATAAAAAACATATTATACTACAGGATTTAAAAATAAGGAGTATAATATTATGAGTTATGTTAAAAAGGAAAATAATCCAAAAGAATACACAGTAGCATTAGCTGGAAATCCAAATGTGGGAAAATCAACAATATTTAATAGCTTAACAGGGATGCACCAGCATACTGGTAACTGGCCAGGGAAAACAGTAGAAAACGCAACAGGAAAATTTAAAATAAATAATCAAGACTTTATATTAGTAGACATACCAGGTACATATTCAATAATGTCAAATTCAGAGGAAGAAGAAATTGCAAGAGACTATATATGTTTTGGAAATCCAGACGCAACAATTGTTGTACTAGATGCAACATCATTAGAAAGAAATTTAAATTTACTATTTCAAATAATGGAAATAACGAATAATATAATTGTTTGTGTAAACTTATTAGATGAAGCTAAAAAGAAAAATATAAATATAAATTTAAAAAAGCTAGAAGAATTATTAGGAGTACCAGTAATAGGAACAATCGCGCATAAAAAGAAAACATTAAGAGAATTAAAAAATATAATTTACAAAGTAAGTACAGGAAATATAAAGCCAAAGCCTAAAAGAGTAAAATATAATGAAGAAGTAGAAAAATATATAAATGAAATAAGTCAAGAAATAAAAAAAGAAAAAGAGCTAGAAGAAGACAATTCAATGGATACATATACTATTATACCAGATTATCTATATAAATGGATTTCAATAAAATTAATAGATGGAGAAGAAAAAATATTAGCATCAATTAAAAAAAATCTCAATATAAATTTAGAATCTGAAAATATTCAAAATAAGTTAGAAGAAATAAGAAATAAATATACGAATAAAAATTTAAATTTAGAAAAATACGGATTACAAGAAAAAGAAGAAAATGAAAAGAGCAACAAAAATATTAAAAATAAAACTGAAAATAGTGACAATAAATTTAAAGATTATATAATATCAACTATTGTAAAGAAATGCGAAGAGATATCAAAAAAAGTATGTACATATGAAAAAGAAGAGAAGGATACAAGAGACAGAAAAATAGACAAAATATTAACATCTAAAAAATTTGGAATACCAATAATGATACTATTTTTGAGTTTAATCTTTTGGATAACAATTGTAGGGGCAAATTATCCATCTCAAATATTATCAGAGTTTTTTGGATGGATTCAAGGAAAATTAATAATATTTGCAGATTTCATTAATTGTCCAGAATGGTTATCAAATATGTTAATCTTTGGAGCTTACCAGACACTTACTTGGGTAATAGCAGTAATGTTGCCACCAATGGCAATATTTTTTCCACTCTTTACATTTTTAGAAGATTTAGGATATCTTCCAAGAATAGCATTTAACATGGATAAATTATTTAAAAAAGCATGTTGCTCTGGAAAACAGATGATAACAATGTGCATGGGATTTGGTTGTAATGCTTGTGGAGTAACAGGATGCAGAATAATAGATTCACCAAGAGAAAGATTAATTGCAATACTAACAAACAATTTTGTACCATGTAATGGGAGATTTCCATTTCTAATTACAATTGCAACAATTTTTATAGCAGGGACAATGCAAGGATTAGGTGCATCAATAATTGCAACAATAGTAGTAATATTTGTAATCTTATTGGGAATAATTTTAACTCTAGTGATATCTAAGATATTATCAAAAACAATTTTAAAAGGAATACCATCATCATTCATATTGGAATTACCACCATATAGAAAACCACAAATAGGAAAAATTTTAGTAAGGTCAATATTTGATAGAACATTGTTTGTATTAGCTAGAGCTATATCAGTTGCATTACCTGCTGGAATAGTCATTTGGTTATTTGCAAATATAGGGATAGGAGGAGAGAATTTACTTACAATTATAGCAAACTTTCTAAATCCATTTGCACAAATTATGGGATTAGATGGATATATATTATTAGCTTTTATTCTAGGAATACCAGCAAATGAAATAGTTTTACCAATAATATTAATGTGCTATTTAGGTGGGAATTCATTAGTAAATATAGAAGAAACACAAGCAATAGGGAATATATTAATTCAAAATGGTTGGACTATTTTAACAGCTATAAATGTTATGATATTTACAATACTGCATTTTCCATGTGCCACAACTTTGCTTACTATAAAAAAAGAAACTGGTAGCCTTAAATGGACTATTATCAGTTTTTTAATACCAACAGTTTGTGGAATAATTATTTGTATTATAACTACTGCAATTTATAATTTAATATTTGTATAAATTTATCAAAATAGTTATTGAAAAATTGCTAAAAATAATGTATGATACAAAAGATAGAGGTGAAAGATGAAATCAAATATTTTTAAATATATATTTATTATATTTGTTATAGGAATAACAATATTTGCAATTGTAAAAATACAGTCTGATAATGAAAAAAAATCAAACGATAATCAAGAAAGAGTTGAAGAGGCAAAAACAACAGAAATAACATTAGGCATATCATCATTTGATAATATAAACCCAATTATAAGTAATAATAAAAACATTCAGGACATAAGTAGACTAATATATGAACCACTATTTACAATTTCATCAGACTATAAATTAGAAAGTTGTTTGGCAGAAGAATTTGCGAAGCAAAATGCAACAACTTATATTGTAAAACTAAAAGATAATGTAAGATGGGCAGATGGAGAAAAATTCTTAGCAGAAGATGTAAGATTTACAGTAAACAAATTAAAAGAAATAGGGTCAATATATTCATCAAATGTACAACATATAGTTAGTATTGATATTGTAGATGATTACACAATAAATATAAATCTAGACCAAGAAATTCCATTTTTTGAATATAATCTAACTTTTCCAATAATGCCATACCAGTATTATTTAGACAAAGAATTTAATTCAACTATAGTACCAGTAGGTACAGGGATGTATAAGGTATCAGATGTCCAGTCATCATATATTACACTTACCCAAAATACAAACTGGTGGAATACAAATATAAAACCAACATTAACTAAAATCACAATTAATATATATTCAACAATAGGAGAAATGTATAATAGCTTCAAATCTGGAAATTTAGATTTAATATCAACACAAAATAGTAATATTCAAGACTATATCGGAACAATAGGATATGCGTCAAAGGAATCAAAAGGAAGAGAACATGATTTTATAGCATTTAATACACAAAGTAATTTATTATCAAGAACAGAAGTAAGAAGAGCTATTTCTTATTCAATAGACAAAACAAATATAGTTTCGAGTATATTTAGCAACAGATATTATACATCAAGTTTTCCATTAGATTATGGGAATTGGATATATCAAGAGCAAGACTCTAGTACAGGGTATAATCCAGACCAAGCGAAGAAAATATTACAAGAAGCAGGTTGGACATATAGAAGTAAATCTTGGCAAAAAACGGAAAACAGAAGAACTCAAAAATTATCTATTAATCTTGTAGTTAAAGCATCAGATAGTACAAGAGTTGCAGTAGCACAAAACATAAAGCAACAATTAGAAAATCAAGGAATTGAAACAAACATAATACAAGCAAATGATGAACAATATACAAATTACTTAAATAATAAAAATTATGATATGATTTTATGTAGTATAAATTTGTCTTTGAGTCCTGACTTAACCACATTTTTTGGTAACAATAATTTAGCAAATTATACAAATGATGAAGTAAATAATATAATGAATGAAGTTAAAAACACCACAGATGAAAATATTTTAAAAGAAAGATACAAAAGGTTAGGAGAAATATATAAAACAGAGGTACCATATCTAAGTCTATACAACAATAAATTTACAGTAGCATACAGCACAGAATTAGTAGGAGATGTATCACCTACTTGGTATGACGTATTCAACAACATTGAAAATTGGTACAAATAAAAGTATGTAATTAGGAGTTTTTAAAAAAATTTTAAAAAGTGTTGACAAAACAAAAATTTGGTGTATAATGAATACATCAAACAAAAGTTCAACAAAGAAACAATGAGGAGGAAATATTATGGTAGAAAACACAGAAAAGAAAAAAGCACTAGAAGTTGCTATGAGCCAAATAGAAAAACAATTTGGAAAAGGCTCAGTTATGAAATTAGGAGAATTTAAAGCTATGGAAATAGAAGCTATACCAACAGGAGCATTAAGCTTAGATATAGCTTTAGGAATAGGAGGAGTACCAAGGGGAAGAATTATAGAAGTATTTGGACCAGAATCTTCAGGAAAAACTACACTTGCGCTACATATAATTGCTGAAGCCCAAAAAATGGGAGGAGAAGCAGCATTTATAGATGCAGAACATGCACTAGATCCAGTATATTCTAAAAAACTAGGAGTAGATATAGATAATTTAATAGTATCACAACCAGATACAGGAGAACAAGCATTAGAAATAACAGAAAGCTTAGTAAGAAGTGGTGCATTAGATGTAATAGTTGTAGACTCTGTTGCCGCATTAGTTCCAAAAGCAGAAATAGATGGAGATATGGGAGACTCTCATATGGGACTACAAGCAAGATTAATGTCTCAAGCATTAAGAAAATTAGCAGGAGCAATAAATAAATCAAAAACAGTTTTAATATTTATAAACCAATTAAGAGAAAAAATAGGGGTAATGTTTGGAAATCCAGAAACAACAACAGGAGGAAGAGCATTAAAATTCTATGCATCTGTTAGAATGGACATTAGAAAAATAGAAAATATAAAACAAGATGGCGAAGTAAAAGGAAATAGAGTAAGAGTAAAAGTTGTAAAAAATAAAGTAGCACCACCATTCAGAGAAGCTGAATTTGATATAGTTTATGGGGAAGGTATATCTAAAGAGGGAAATATTTTGGATATGGCAGTAAATTTAGACATAATTGAAAAAAGCGGTTCATGGTTTAGCTATAATGGAGAAAGAATAGGACAAGGTAGAGAAAATGTTAAAAAATATTTAAAAGATAATCCAAAAGTTTTAGAAGATGTAGAAAAGAAAGTTAGAGACAATTTTGCTAAAGCATTTGAACAAAGTTTAGGTGAAGAATTACCAGAAGTAGAAGATGCTGACGATGAAATAGACGAATAATAAGAGGAGATGTAAAGTAAACATCTCCTTACTTTTTTATTGTATAGGAAAAATCGATTTTTATTTTGACTCTTCTTATTATAAACGACTTAGAATCTTTTCTTTAAAATTATTTTCTAAAATTTGTTTTATTTCAAAATTATTATAACCATTTTTAATTAAAGCATTTTCTAATTTTTCTTTAACTTCATAATGTAAATATATATTAGCATTTTGATAATATTCTGGTTCAATATAATAATATTTCATATCATCAGTGGCAACAGCAATATTTTCTATACCACCTAATAAATTTTTAATATAATAAATATGTTCTAAATATTTTTGTTCAAAATCGATATTAGGATTACAAATATCATCAGTATCTATACAAAACTTCTTTATAGAAACAACACCAATAACACCATCTAATTCTTTAATAGCAATTAGTTGTTCATCAGTTAGATTTCTTGGAACATCACATACCGCTTTAGTATTTGAATGAGAAGCAAAAACGATAGGGTCTTTGCCATGCTTTTTCATATATTTGCAAATATCAATAATATCAAAAAAAGTTTTTTCATTTGCATGTGATAAATCTATAGCTATATTTTTATCAATTAATTTTTCTACTAGATTTTTGCCTAATTTTGTTAAACCTACATTTTTACTGGCTTTAGCACCACTACCAAATTTGTTTTCGTTATTCCAAACTATATTTGTAGATCTTAAACCTAAAGAGTACAAAATATCAATATCATCGATATTTTGCAAATAGTCTAGACCCTCTATACCAAATATATAATTTATATCTTTTAAAATAAGGTTGTTAGATTCTATAAACTGCTTTACTTCTGCAAGATTTTTAATTGGATTAATTTCATTTTCTTCAATACCAATTTCTTCTTTCATTTCTTTAGGAGTCATGTAAAAAAGATTAAAGATTCCACCAGTAATGTTACTTTCATTGTAAACTTTACTGCAATAATTTTTTAAAAAATTTACATCATTTTTCTTCATTAAGATATATGTAAGTAAATCATAATGACAATCAAACATAAAAATCATCTCCTGTACCACTGTTTATTTTTAATATTCTCTTTTATTATATTCTATATATTTTAAAAAATAATTTGATTAATCAACTATATATTTATTTTAACATAAAATTAAATTTTTTAATTATTTTTAATATATTTTCAGTAAATCAATTGACATTTTAGTACAAATATTATATAATCAAACAAATGTTTCAATATAATATGTTACCTAAGGAGTGATATTGTTGGAAGAAAAAGAAATTATAGAAAATAAAACTGAATATATAAATACTATTGCTCATAAGAGATTGGCACTAAACCGATTAGATTCATTGCTAACTTATCACATAGAAAATAATAATTTTAAAAAAGCTAATTTATTATCTTATTGGTTTGAAGATTTTGCTAAATATAATCTAGCAGAAGAAAATTTTAATCCTAAACTTTTAAAAAAATATAAGCGTGGGAGTATAATAAAAGCTAATTTAGGATTTAATATTGGAAATGAGGAGGGTGGTCTACATTACTGCATTGTTTTAGATAAAAGTAATGCACTATCATCAGGAACTCTAACTGTAATTCCATTAACTTCTATAAAAGAAAATAAAAAATACAATAATTCCACACTTAATTTAGGGAGTGAAATATATATTAATTTAAAGAAAATATGTGATAATATGTCTAAAAAATTATCTGAAAAATATGAAGATATATGGAAATTACCTTCTGAAAAAGCAGAACAATTTAATACGGATTTTAAGTATATAAAAAAGATAGAAAAAGAAATTTCAAAGATGAAAAAAGGCAGTATTGCACTAGTATCTCAAATTACAACGATTAGTAAACAAAGAATATTTGACCCCAAAACATCTTCTGATATTTTAGCAAACTTAAGAGTTTCAGATAATACTTTAGACTTAATTGACTCAAAAATTAAGGAACTTTTTATAAAATAATTGGTATAATATTTGACAAATATGTATATTATATATTATAATAAAGTTAGAACTCGGCAGTGCAATATCTTAGATATTAGTACCTGCAGAATAGAAGACTTTATGAGTGGTTCATTGCAACCACTCTTTTTATTAAGTTTAAAAATAAAGTCAATAAAAATATTCCTCTTATGGTATATATTAAATTTTTTATTTCTTCATTAAAATGTACTTGTTTCGCCACCACTATTAAATAGCAATAGTGGTGGCGATTTCTTTTTACTTTTTCTTGCTTAATTATCTTTATTTTTGACACCATCCTTTCATTGTTAGTTTGAGGATGATTTTTTGCAAAAGAAAAAATCAACCATTTTACTGTTTGATTTTCATATCACTGTTCTAAAAAAGTTCGAACAGAAACGTCATTGGAGCCACTAAGCAGTTCAAATATCTAAAAAGATTAGTAATATCAACTATTCTAACTTTAGATTGAAGTCTATTTTAAAATAGCTTTATTTATAAAAATATTATCTTGCAAAAGCAAGTAAATATTTTTATGGTATGACGACATGATTCAGATAAAATAACATTCGTTATTTTTTGTGATTTTTTATTCTTTGTAAAAAAAATAAAAATACGATATTTAGTCATACCATAAAGGGTTGTTAGGGAAAAGTATTTTCCCTGACCATACAGAAACTCTGCTGAGTTTCTAGTATGTTAGAAACTTGATAAAAGTTTAATATAGAAAATCAAAGGGGGTATTTATTTTGAATTAAGCCTTCGAAGGCTATCTTATAAAAAGGAAATATAAAAATGAGTTATGCAATCATTAGAAATGCTAATTATAAAAAAGATAATTTAGCAGGTCTATATAAACATAACGAAAGAAAAAATACAAATTATTCAAACAAAGATATTAACAAAAATAATTCATTAAAAAATTATTCTATTAAACCATGTCATACCACCTATTCGAATGCTCTTAAAATATTACAACAAGAAAATAATTTACAAGGTAGAATAATAAAGACAACCAATGTCGTATGTGAATTTATTATTACGTCTGACAAGGAATTCTTTGAACGAATAGGCAAAGAAGAAACAAAAAGATATTTTCAAACTGCTTATGACTTTGTTGCAAGTTATAAGAATTTAGGAGAAAAATACATACTATCTGCAAAAGTACATAATGATGAAAACACACCTCATTTACACTTGGTTTTTGTTCCTGTTATTCATACTAAAGACAAAAAAGGAAATGGTATTGAAAAAATCGCATGTTCTCAATATTGGAAAGGAAAAGATAGTTATAGACAATTACAAGATAATTTTTATAAATATGTTGTTGAACATGGTTTTGACTTAGAACGTGGGAATACAAAAGAAAATACACATATACCAATAGAAACATTAAAACAGATAACAAATTATGATAATATAAAATATGAACTAACTAACGAACAAATACAACCTATTAATACACAAAATACTGCTTTGATATTGCAACAGAACCAAGAATTAGTTGAATATACAAATAAATTAAAGGTACAATTGAGTAAATCATATACAGCTATCAATAAAATAGAAAAATTACAACAAGAAAATATGAATTTAAGATATGAAAATGAAAAATTAAAAAAGGAAAATTATAAATTAAAAAATTATATTGAAAAAACTTTTGAGGTTGTAAAACATCTTTTTGGATTTCCTATGGATACCTTTAAAAGACTGGTAAATAATTTCGTAAAACATTTTGAAAAATAATTTTTTTAAGCAGGGATGTTCCCTGCTTGTTTTATAAAATTAAATTCATATTATAAATATTTTATATCATTTCTTTATTAATATCCAACATCAATTTTATTCCGTCACAAAAACCTACTTTATAAAAATTTTCATTATTAAGAACTTGTAATACTTTTTCTCTATTGGTATATTCTTCTAAAGCTTTTAATATATTTTCTCTGCAACTTTTAAAATAAGGAGGAAGATTTTTTATTATTTCTTGAAAATGTCATATGTCATTGTGTTTTCTCTTTTTAACTGTTCTAATTCCCATTTCTCTACATGCTCTGATAATTCTAACTGCAATTTCTCCTCTATTGGCAATTAATACTTTTTTTAACATGAAAATTCCCCCTACGAAAGATAAATTTATTTTTATGTTTTCTCTAATCTCTAAAAAAAGACAGTTTATATACTGTCTTTTATACTTAGTACATACATGAGGTTTTATATTTTTTCAATTTTATTCATTCGGTCCATTGCGAGGTACGAGCAATTTAGTACTTTTTATTTTATTTTTGAAATTTTTTTAAAATTTTATATATTTGATTTTAATTTAATAAATAATGGGGATTATACTCACACAAATTTCCGATATACTCTTTTGTTTATATTTTTCCTTAATTTTTGAATTTATTCTTTCTGTGTTACTTCACTAGTTCCACAAAAATGAAACATATCAAATACACTAGCATTAGATGTTGTCCAATTTGAACCTACATATATTGTTCGTAAATTCCTACAACTATAAAACATCCTATCCATATCTGTAACTTTATTTGTATTAAAATTGCTAATATCTAATATTGTTAAAGATTGACAACAATCAAACATACCACTCATATTTGTTACATTACTTGTATCGAAACTACTCACATCTAACGTTGTTATTAAATCACAATTCGTAAACATGTTACTCATATCTGTTACTTTACTTGTATTAAAGTTACTTACATTTAATGAAGTTAAATGATTATCTAGATTCAAAGAAAACATACCACTCATATTTGTTACATTACTCGTATCAAAATTACTTACGTCTAGTGTAGTTAATGATTGACACAATACAAACATATCACTCATATCTGTTACATTACTTGTATCAAAGCTACTTAAATCCAGGGTCATTAGTCCCTCACAAAATTCAAACATACCACTCATATTTGTTACATTACTTGTATCAAAGCTACTTAAATTTAAGTCCGTTAGTCCAAAACAAAATTTAAACATACCACTCATATCTGTTACTTTACTTGTATCAAAATTACTTACATCTAAGGTAGTTGGTCCGCCACAATTTGCAAACATACCATTCATATTTGTTACATTACTTGTATCAAAATTACTTACATCTAAGCTTGTTAACGCTTGACATCCACTAAACATATAACTCATATCTGTTACATTACTTGTATCAAGTTCACTTACATTTAGCATTGTCAATGAAGAACAACCTGCAAATGTTCCACTCATAGTTAATGTATTATTTGTATTGATATTATTAATATTTTCTATTTGTTTTAGATTTTCTAAACCACAAAACCAAAATCCCATATATGTAGGTTCTATTTCATCAACAATTTTTACTTCTATAATTTCAGTTGCTTTTTCTAACCAAGGAGGCATAAATCCTGTTTCATTACTGATAGTATCTAAATAATATTTATCTCCACCTATATCTCCATAATCCTCTTTAAGTGTTACAGTTTCAGAATTATCTTCAAAATTAGAACTACTAGATAATTCTAATACATCTCCACTTCCATCATTATATGTATATAATTTTGCATAAATACTACTTGTTTCTATTATCTCCTGTTCTTCTATCGTTCCATCTTGTCCCACTGCATATGTTCTATTATCTCTACTTTCATCAAATGTTACTATTAAATCTTTACTTGCATTATCTAATGTTACACTTATTGGTTTTGGAGTAGACTTATCCATTTCATTTTCTAACTGTGTATTATTTATAATTCCATCTGGATAATTATCTGGATTGGCTTGTTTATCAATTAATAAACTTTGCATAGCCAGTCCTATTGCATCTTTTTCTTCTCCTATTTGTGTTTGTAAACTTGCTTCTGAAGCTTTTGTTAATATTCCATTCTCTCCTGTTAATGTTGCAATGGTTACTCCTGCTAAAATTAGCAAAACTATGATTGTTATTACTAATGCTATTAATGTGATTCCTTTCTGTTGTCTTAGTTTTTCTTTCATTTGTTCCTTCCTCCTCTTTTGATTATTTATCTTATACTAATTATTTTATATTACTTTCTCTTCTTTTGTCAACATCTTTTTAACGATATTTTACAATTTTTGCTATTTCTAGTATCTAACTATTCATCTTTTAAATATTTTTCCCAGTCCATAAAAGCATGACCTATTCTCACCACTAATGCTTTAGAATTTTCGTCATCCACTATATAAAACACTATATAATTTCTTACATTTATCTTTCTGATATTTTTATGTCCTGTTAAATCCTCACTTAAAATAGGCATACTCCCTGCAATATTCTCCAAATTTTTCAATTCCTGTTTGAATAAAATCTTGTATTTGTCTGCTATAATATCTCCTGCTAAACTAAATCGTAGGTATGAAATAATACTTTCTAAATCTTGTTCAGCAGTTTCTGAAATCTCAACTATATATTTTTTCATGGCATGGCTCCATTCTTTTATATATTATCAATTTTAGCAAATGCTTCATCTAAAGAAATTACTTTATTTGCTTTTATATCATCTAAACCTTTTTGTAGTTTTTCTTTTAAATCTTTTTTGCTCTTTATTGTTACACTATCTGGAGCTTCTTTATCTA
>CAWVFT010000026.1:0-9852 GCA_963928635.1 Bacillota bacterium
TTCTTAAAGTTTGCCTCATTTGTTTTATTCCTCCTTCATTTGTTTAGTTTTTATTTTTTCATTAAGTATATAACTTAAAGTTTTTAAAATCTCCGAAAGGACTCTATTTTCTAGCATTTCTTAATCTTTTATACAAAATTTATTTTTTAAAAAATGTAAAAATATTTTTCCCGCTTTTTATTGACATATAAGTATTTTATTGGTATTATTTATTCATAAATATAGTAATTAAGTTATATACTTAATGAAAAAATTTTAATTTTATTTACAGCTCTTTTAGTAAAAATTCAAAAAATCCCAAAATTTTTTCTTTCTGAAATTTTATTTTTATTATACTTGATTTATATTATCTATTAAATCTTTACATTCTTTCCAATTTGCAACTTTTATTATTTCATAATCATTAGAAAGTTTTTTTAAAATTTCTTTTGTATTATCTGACGATTCTAAATCTGTAACAATTATATTTTTTAGATAATCTTCTTTTCCATATAAAATTTTGAATAAAAATGAACGCATAAATCCTTCTATTTTGTCTTCCTGATTTTTAACTGCAACAATTATATAAATTCCTTCTGATTTTAAGTTTGTATATGTATATAAATATATAATATTTTTTATAAGTTCAAATAAACCATAAAGAGCTAATGTCCAAAATATGACATGTAAAATAAAATCTATCATTTTTAGCCTCCTATGGTTATAATATGCCTTCTAATTTTTTTGGTTCATTATGAACGTACAAAAATGAATAAAAAAGACGGGTATTACATACCTGTCCCTTTCGTTCATTTTTTGTTCAATTTGCTACGTCCCTATTAGACCAATTGTAAAATAGCAACTTCTGCTCCGTCACCTTTTCTTGGTCCTGCTTTTATTATTCTTGTATATCCTCCTACATTTTTATCTGCATATTTTGGAGCTATTTCGTTGAATAACATTGCTGGAACGTCTATATTTTTACCATCTGAATCTTTTACTTTGTTTATTTTTCTCATTATTTTTCTTCTTGCATTTAGTCTTGATGGCATATCTTTTTGTCTTTTTTCTGTTACTTCTTCTTTTACAACTTTTAAGTATTCTTTTCCATTTTTGCTTTTTACTAGTTCTGTTTCTTTATGTCCTTTTGAGTCTAGCTTAGCTTTTTTGATTTTTACTTCTATTTCTTCAAAGTTGTCTTTTTCTTTTATTGCTAATGCTATGATACTGTCCGCTATTGATTTTACTTCTTTTGCTCTTGGTAATGTTGTTTCTACTTTACCATGTACTAGTAAGTCTGTTGTTAAATTTTTAAGCATTGCTTTTCTTATATCTGTTGTTCTACCTAACTTTCTATTTGTAGCCAATTTTTTCACCTTCCTTTTTTTATATGTCAGGGGACACACCTTTCCCCTTTGTCATCTCCACTCGGTTCAAGGAATGTCCCCTCTCCTTGTGATTTAGTGATGACTCTTTTTCTTATATTTTTATTCTATTTTAGTCTTCCTCTTGGGCGAAGTCTAAGCCTAATGAATGTAATTTTGCTTTTACTTCGTCAAATGATTTCTTTCCTAAGTTTCTAACTTTCATCATGTCTGATTCTGTTTTATTTATTAAATCTTCAACTGTTGCTATTCCTGCTCTCTTTAGGCAGTTGAATGATCTTACAGATAATTCTAATTCTTCTATTGACATTTCTAAGACTTTTTCTTTCTTAGATTCTTCTTTTTCTACCATTACTTGAGTATTTTTTGTTGTTTCTGATAAATCTATAAATAGTTCTAGATGTCCTGTCATTACTTTAGCAGCTAAGCTTAATGCTTCATGTGCTTTTATACTACCATCTGTCCAAACTTCTATTACTAGTTTATCATAATCTACCATTTGTCCTACTCTAGTATTTTCTACTTGATAGTTAACTTTTTTTACTGGTGTATAAATAGAGTCTATTGGTAGTACAGATATGTCTTGATTTGGCTTTTTATTTTTTTCTGCTGAGTTATATCCTCTTCCCATATCTGCTGTCATTTCTATTTTCAAAGATCCACCTTCAGAAACAGTAGCTATATGTAAATCTGGATTTAATATTTCTACAGTTCCATCTGTCATTATATCTCCTGCTGTAACTTCTCCTTCTTCTTTAAAATCTATTCTTAAGATTTTTTCTTCGTTACTACCATCTGATTTTAATCTAACATTTTTTAAATTTACTATAATTTCTGGTACATCTTCTACTACATTTGGTATTGTAGAAAATTCATGTAGTACGCCATCTATTTTTACACTAGTAATTGCACATCCTGGAAGTGATGAAAGTAATATTCTTCTTAGTGAATTTCCTATTGTTACTCCATATCCTCTTTCCAATGGTTCACATACAAATTTTGCATAATTATTTGCATCATCAACCTCTAAACATTCAATATTTGGCTTTTCAAATTCTATCATTTTTACCTCCTAAAATGAGAGACTGCCTCTCTTACTTTTTTTAAACTCTATAGGTTTATTTAAGTAAAATTTCATTTTTTTAAATATATCCTTACACTTACTTTTAAACACTATTATTTTGAGTAAAGCTCTACTATTAAATGCTCTTCGATTGGTAAATCTATATCTTCTCTTGTAGCTAATCTTATTACTTTACCGCTCAAATTTGTATTATCTCTTTCTAGCCATGCTGGAACTGGTCTTGAAGCATTTTCTTCAATATTTAATTTTAGTGTAGCATTATCTTTCTTATTTTCTTTTACAGTAATTATATCTCCTGGTTTTACTAAGTATGATGGTATATCTACTTTTTTACCATTAACTTCAAATTGCCCATGATTTACAAATTGTCTTGCTTGAGCTCTTGAAGTTCCAAATCCTAATCTATATACAACATTATCTAGTCTACTTTCCAAGATTTTTAATAGGTTTTCACCTGTTACTCCTTTTAAATTAGAAGCCATTTCAAAATATTTTCTGAATTGTTTTTCTCCAACTCCATAATATGATTTTGTTTTTTGCTTTTCTCTTAATTGTGTACCATATTCAGATAATTTTGCTCTTTTTTGACCATGTTGTCCTGGTGCATAATTTCTTCTAGATATGCTACATTTGTCTGTATAGCATCTAGTTCCTTTTAAGAACAATTTTTGTCCTTCTCTACGGCAAATACGGCATTGTTCATCTTTATATCTAGCCATTTTTTTACTCCTTTCTTTTTTCTTATATGTCAGGGGACACACCTCTTCCCCTTGGTCATCTCTACTTGGCTTGAGGAATGTCCCCCTCCCCATGTGATTTATTGATGATTCTTTACTATGATTACTTTCTTTTTATACTATACTCTTCTTCTTTTTGGTGGACGACAACCATTATGTGGTATTGGTGTTACGTCTTTTATAGCGCTTATTTCAAGTCCTGCTGTTTGAAGTGCACGAATAGCAGCTTCTCTTCCTGAACCTGGTCCTTTAACAAATACTTCAACTGTTTTTAAACCATGTTCCATAGCAGCTTTTGCAGCTGTTTCTGCAACTTGACCTGCAACAAATGGTGTGCTTTTTCTAGAACCTTTAAATCCTAATCCACCAGCGCTTCCCCAAGAAATTGCGTTTCCTTGAGTATCAGTAATTGTAACTATTGTATTATTAAAACTAGAATGAATATGTGCTTGACCTTTTTCAATGTTTTTTCTATTTCTTCTAGCTACTGGTTTTCTAGTTGTATTTTTACTAGCCATGTTTTTAATTCCCTCCTTAATTTTAAGTGAATCTAAATTAATTAATTATATTTTCCTATGCTTTTAATCGATTGTAAATTTAAATCAAAATTAGTATATTGTGCATTTTTGATGTTTTAAGTATGACGAGACTATACGTTTGCATTTTTATACTTCGTAAAATTGATTAAAAGTATTAAGATGTGCATTTTTAATGCTTCGAGTGCATATCGAGACTTTTAATCGATTTTTTAAAATTTAAATCAAAATTAGTATATTGTGCATTTTTGATGTTTTAAGTACGACGAGACTATACGTTTGCATTTTTATACTTCGTAAAATTGATTAAAAGTATTAAGATGTGCATTTTTAATGTTTCGAGTGCGATGAGACTATACGTTTGTATGTCGAAGAGCAATCGAAATATTGAAAATGTGCAGATTGATGCTTTTAATCGATTTTTTTATTTTGCTTTGCTCTTACTAACCAACTTTCTAGGACCTTTTCTAGTTCTAGCATTAGTTTTAGTTCTTTGTCCTCTTACTGGAAGACCTTTTCTATGTCTTAAACCTCTGTAGCAACCAATTTCAGTAAGTCTCTTAATATTAAGAGCAACTTCTCTTCTTAAGTCACCTTCAACTTTATAAGATTCATCAATTGCCTTTCTTATACTATTAACTTGTTCATCTGTTAAATCTTTAACTCTAGTATCTGGATTAATTCCAGTTTTTTCTAGAATTTTTCTAGAACTTGATACTCCAATTCCATAGATATATGTAAGTCCTATTTCTACTCTTTTTTCCTTAGGCAAATCAACTCCTGCAATACGAGCCATATTTTTTTGCACCTCCAAATAAAATATTTTAATTAGCTTGTCTTTTGATATTCCAAAGTGAAATGCACATAATAAATTAGAATATATATTCAATATTATTCTAAGATATTAAGTGGTATTTAGAAATCAAAAAACGAATTTATATAAACACAAATTAGATATGTATATCTTTATAGAATACACAGCCGCTACCTTAATTTGTGTTATAAACAAATTAACCTTGTCTTTGTTTGTGTTTAGGGTTTTCACAAATAACTCTAATAACACCTTTTCTTTTTATGATTTTACATTTATCACACATCTTTTTTACTGATGGTCTTACTTTCATTTTAAAAGCACCTCCTTGATAAAAGAAATATATATATTGGGTTAATTAACGAATTTTATTTTGCTCTCCATGTAATACGTCCTCTTGATAAATCATAAGGTGAAAGTTCTACTTTTACTTTATCACCTGGTAGTATTTTAATATAATTCATTCTTAATTTTCCTGAAATATGTGCCAAAATTTGATGTCCGTTTTCTAATTCAACTTTAAAATTTGTATTTGGTAAGGCTTCTACTACTGTTCCTTCTACCTCTATAACATCCTCTTTAGACAATATTATCTCCTCCTATAAGCCACTATTTGACAATATAAATGCCAATAGTGCATAATAACTATTATATTATATACTAATATTAAAGTATTGTCAATATCTCAGGCTCTTTTTCTGTAATTAAAATTGTATTTTCATAATGTGCTGATAAACTTCCATCTTCTGTTATTATAGTCCATCCATCATCTAGTTCTAATATATTTGGCTTTCCTTGTATAACCATAGGTTCTACTGCCAAAGTCATACCTGGTTCAAGTTTAATTCCCCTGCCTGCTTTTCCATAGTTTGGTATTCCTGGATCTTCATGCATTTCTCTTCCAATTCCATGACCTTGAAATTCTTTTACAACTGAAAATCCTTGAGAATGAACATATTCTCCTATAGCATGTGAGATATCTCCAAGTCTGTTACCTGGTTTTGCATATTTTATTCCTTCAAAAAATGCTTGTTTTGTAACATCTACTAATCTTTGTGTTTCTTTTGGTACTTTTCCTATTACAAATGTTCTTGCTGCATCTCCATTGTATCCATCTTTTAAAGCTACTGTATCTATACTTACTATATCTCCTTCTTTAATGACTCTACTTTTTGATGGAATTCCATGTATAACTTCATCATTTATTGACACACATATTGACGCTGGGAATTTTGGTACTCCTCTAATTCCTATATCATATCCTTTTTCGGCAGGTATTGCTCCTAAATCTCTCATTGTTTTTTCTGCAATTTGATCTAATTCCCATGTTGTCATTCCTGCTTTTATTACTTCTTCTAATTTTTTGTATGTTAATGCAACTACTTTGCATGCTTCACGCATAAGTTCTATTTCTCTTTTTGATTTTATAGTTACCATTTTACTCTTCCCCTCTGTTTTGCATCTTTTTGTGTTTTATTTTTTAGCCTTCTAAATGTTTTATTACATCTTCTGCAACATCTGCTCCTAGTTTATTTATTTCTTTGCTAACTACTGCGTTAAATAATGTTCCTTTTTTCTCATAATATTCAATTAAACTGCTTGTTTGTTTTATATAATTTTCGAATCTAGCCTTGACAGTTTCTTCATTGTCATCATCTCTTTGTATTAATTTAGAACCGCATTTATCACATATTCCTTCAGTTTTAGGTGGATTCAACTCTAAATTATATACAGTTTTACATTCTTGATTTGAACATACTCTTCTATTTACAATTCTTTGTATTATTTCTTTCTCAGGTGTCGTTAAATTCACTACTAAGTTTACTTTAGTATTTTTATTTTTTAAATATTCATCTAATGCTTCTGCTTGTTTTATTGTTCTTGGAAATCCATCTAAAATTATTCCTTTTTCTATATTTTCACTATCTAATATGTTTTCTACTAATTTTATAGTTATATCATCTGGTACTAAATTTCCTTTAGAAATGTAGCTATCTGCTATTTTTCCTAATTCTGTTTGTTCTTTTATGTTTTTTCTAAAAATATCTCCTGTTGATATTTGTTTATATCCTTTTTTGTTTTGTAAAATTCCGGCAACAGTTCCTTTTCCTGTTCCAGGTGCTCCCAACATAATAATTATCATATTATATCACTTTCCTTTCTCGAATAACTAGTTTAAATTCTGCAAACTAGAAATTCATCTTTTGAGTTTAGATTATTATATCATAATCTTTATAATATTTATTTATGATAATAAACATTATAAAAATTATAATAACAAAGGAAAAGAAAATACAAATTATTAAATTAATTTTTATATTTTCTTTTTCTCCTTCTATTTTATTCTAAGAATCCTTTGTAATGTCTCATTACTAATTGAGATTCTAATTGTTGAATTGTTTCTAATGCAACTCCAACTACAATTAGAATTGAAGTTCCACCAAATGCAATATTTAAATTTGTAAATCTCAAGAACATTGGGATTATAGCAATTAAAGCTAAGAATAATCCTCCAAACCATGTTAATTTTGATATTATTGATGATAAGTATTCTGTTGTTGGTTTTCCTGCTCTGATTCCTGGTATGAATCCACCATTTTTCTTTATATTATTTGAGACTTCTGCTGGATTAAATGTAGCATATGTATAGAAAAATGTGAATCCTATAATTAATAGTAAATATACTATTGCATTTGCTACTGTATATCCTATTCCAACACTTGATGAAGATGTTGCAATAGAGAATTTATATAATCCTGCTAAGAATCCTGTTTGTGTAGCTATGTCTTTTACAAATATTTGTATAATCATAGCTGGGAATGTCATGAATGATGATGCAAAAATTATTGGCATAACACCTGCCATTGCAAGTTTTAATGGTATATGAGTATTTTGTGCTCCTACCATTTTTCTTCCAACAACTTTTTTAGAATATTGTACTGGTACTCTTCTTTCAGCTTGTTGTACAAATACAACTCCTGCAATTAAAATTATTGCACCTATAATTATTCCTATAGCTAGCAATAACCCTGTTGTACTAAATCCTGCATCTGTCATTATTAAATCCCATATTGTTGTTACAAATCCTGGTAACCCAGAAATTATACCAACGAAAATTAATATTGAAATACCATTTCCAATTCCTTTGTTTGTGATTTGATCTCCTAACCACATTAATATTGCTGTACCTGCAACTAATCCTACAACTACAACTGCACCTGTTTGGAATGATGTATCTACGAAAATTCCTGAAGAACTATATGATAAGAATAATCCTACTGCTTCTACTAAAGCTAATATAATTGTTAATATTTTTGTATATTTATTAATTTTCTTTCTTCCTTGTTCTCCACCTTCTTTTGTTAATCTTTCTAAAGAAGGTATAATCATAGATAATAATTGAATAACTATTGATGCTGTGATATATGGGCTTATTGACATTGCAAAAACAGAAAATCTTGAAAAAGCTCCACCTGAAATTATATTAATTAATCCTGCTATTCCATCTGTTGATGACATTGCTTCTTCTAAAGCTATTGTATCAACTCCTGGAACTGTTATATAACAACCTAATCTAAATATTACTATTAGTAATAAAGTATATAATAGTCTTTTTCTAACTTCTGGCGTTTTTAAAGCGTTTTTTATTGTTTTAAACAATTATATCACCTCTGCCTTTCCGCCTAAAGTTTCAATTGCTTCTTTTGCTTTTGGTGTAAATTTTACGGCTTTTACATTTAATTTTTTGTCTAATTTTCCTGTTGCAAGTACAACTATTCCGTCATTTATTTTTCCAATTATACCTTCTGATAATAAAGTTTCTGCACTTACATCTGTTGCCTTAGACTTGCTTAACATTGTTAATGTTACTTCTGTATAATTTTTGGCATGTATATTTGTAAATCCTCTTTTTGGCAATCTTCTATATAATGGTGTTTGACCACCTTCAAATCCGCGTCTTACTCCTCCACCAGATCTAGCTTTTTGTCCTTTATGTCCTCTACCTGAAGTTTTTCCTAATCCTGAACCCATACCACGTCCTACTCTTCTTCTATTTATTTTTTTAGTAGCTGGCTTTAATTCGTCTAACTTCATTATTGCTTGCACCTCCTTAAATTTATGTTTTTTGGTTTGTTATTTAAATTATAATATTTCTTCTACTTTCTTACCTCTTTTTTTAGCAACTTGTTCTATTGTTTGCATAGATTTTAGTCCTTCTATTGTAGCATATACTACATTTCTTGGATTATTTGTTCCTATAACTTTTGTTCTTATATCTTTATATCCTGCTAATTCTAATACTGGTCTAACACTTCCTCCTGCTATAACTCCAGTACCAACTTCAGCTGGTTTTAATAGAACATTTGCACTTCCAAATTTTCCTACAAATTCATGAGGTACTGTTGTTCCTACTATTGGAACTTCTACTAGGTTTTTCTTAGCATCTTGGATAGCTTTTTTGATTGCATCTGGAACTTCTGCAGCTTTTCCATTTCCAACGCCAACATGCCCTTGTTCATCACCAACAACTACTACTGCACTAAATCTGAATGTTCTACCACCTTTTACAACTTTTGCAACTCTGTTGATGGCAACTACTTTCTCTTTTAATTCGTTCTTTTCTTCCATTGGTTTAAATTTCCCTCCTTTTTTTCAAATTAAAATTTTAGACCGCCTTCTCTTGCTGCTTCTGCTAATGCTTTAACAACTCCGTGATATATATATCCTCCACGGTCAAATACAACTTCTTCTATTTTTTTAGCCTTTGCTTTTTTAGCAATTAAAGCACCTACTTCTTTTGCAGCTTCAATATTTGAGTGTTTTGTTTTTACTTCTTTATCTAATGTAGAAGCACTTACTAATGTGTTTCCTGCAATATCATCAATAACTTGTACATATATATTATTATTGCTTCTAAAAACACATAGTCTTGGTCTTTCAGCTGTTCCTGATATTTTTCTTCTAACTCTTAGATGACGTCTTTGTCTTTCCATTTTTCTATCTGTCTTTTTAACCATTGCTATTACTCCTTTCTCTATAAAGTTTTTGCTCTATAGAATTTTTTAATGATTCTTTGTTTATTTTTTCGAACTAAATTCGAATCAAAATTGGTATATTGTGCATTTTTGATGTTTCAATTAAGACGAGACTATGCGTTTGTATGTCGCGGAATAATTGAAATATCGAAAATGTGCAAGATGCTGATTTTGATTTGAATTTATTTACCTGTTTTACCTTCCTTACGTCTAATAACTTCCTCAGCATATTTAATACCTTTACCTCTATAAACTTCTGGTGGTCTTTTAGTTCTTATAACAGC
>CAWVFT010000027.1:0-3896 GCA_963928635.1 Bacillota bacterium
TAGAGGAAAGAATGGATAAACTAGAAGAGAGAATGGACAGACTAGAGGAAAGAATGGATAAACTAGAAGAGAGAATGGACAGGCTAGAGGAAAGAGTGGCGAAACTAGAAGAAAGAGTGACAAGGATAGAAGAGAGAATAGACAAACTAGAGGAAAGAGTAACAAGAATAGAGAAAAAACTTATAGAATTAGAAGCAAGAATTGCAAAAATAGAAGAACAGTTAATAGATTTAGAAAAAAGAGTGAAAGCTTTAGAACAAAGATACAGAGAATTAAATCAAGCAATAGCAAGAATAGAAATAGAGCATGGAGAAAAATTAGACGCACTATTTGATGCATACAAAATGCATGATGAAAACTTTGAAAATCAAAATACAAGAATATATATATGTGAAAAAAAAATTGAAAAAAACAGTGATGACATATATGTTTTAAATTCAAAAATTAATAGCAAATAAAAGCCTATTAGATTTTGAAAACACTAATAGGCTTAAGAAAATATAGTCATTCTAAAAATTCATAATTAAATTTAATTCGAAAATAGATATAATTCATAATTCTAAATTTCACAAATTATTTAACAACAATATTGTAAATTCTATTTTTTACATAAATTTCTTTAATTACAGTTTTATTTTCCAACTTAGAATCAATAGCCTCATGAACTTTTTGCTTAACTTCGTTATCTGACAAATCCATAGGAATTTGAATAGTAGCTTTCAATTTACCATTAAATTGAATAGGTAAATTAATCTCGTTAGAAACTATTTTTTCTTCATCATACTCAGGCCACTTTTCATAAGTAATAGTATCATTATGACCTAGAATATTCCACAATTCTTCAGTAATATGAGGAGCAACAGGATTTAGTAATTTCAAAAATCCTTCTGCGTATTCCAAAGGAAGAACATTTTCCTTATAAACAGTATTAATGAAAATCATCATTTGAGAAATAGCAGTATTAAAGTTCATAGTTTCATAGTCAGATGTAACTTTTTTAACAGTATAATGATAAGCTCTTTCCAAGTTTTTATTTTCAGTATCTTTAATCTTGCCTGATTCAGTATATAGTCTCCAAACACGGTCTAAGAACTTTTTAGTACCTTCTATACCGTTAATATCCCAAGGTTTAACAGCATCAATAGGACCCATAAACATCTCATATAATCTCAAACTATCTGCACCATATTGTTTAACCATGTCATCAGGATTAATAACATTTCCTTTAGACTTACTCATCTTTTCACCATTAGTACCTAAAATCATACCTTGATGGCGAAGTTTAGCAAAAGGTTCTTTTACAGGAACCAGCCCTTTATTATACAAATAATTATTCCAAAATCTTGAATACAATAAATGCCCAACAGCATGTTCAGGTCCACCAACGTATAAATCAACAGGCATCCAATGTTCAAGCAATTCTTTATTTGCGAATTCTTCGTCATTTTTAGGGTCAATATATCTTAAGAAATACCAGCTAGAACCAGCAGAACCAGGCATTGTACTTGTTTCTCTCTTAGCAGGCTTACCTTCAAAAGTAGTATTAACCCAGTCAGTAGCTTTATCTAATGGAGAAGCACCAGTTTTTGAAGGAGCATAATCTTCAAGTTCTGGTAAAACTAAAGGTAAATCAGAATCTGCTAAAGCTCTCATTTCGTCATCTAAATAAACAATAGGAATAGGTTCACCCCAATAACGTTGTCTTGCAAAAATCCATTCACGTAGTTTGTAATTAACTTTTCTTTCACCAATATTATTAGATTCAAGATATTCTATCATTTTATTAATTCCATCTTCTTTGCCTAAACCGTCAAGAAAATCAGAATTAATATGTTTGCCATCTCCAACAAATGCTTCTTTCGAAATATCTCCGCCTTCTAAAACAGGGATAATCTCTATGCCGAATTTAGTTGCAAACTCATAATCTCTTTGATCATGAGCAGGAACAGCCATTATGCATCCTGTACCATAAGTAGATAAAACATAATCAGAAATCCAAATAGGAATTTTCTTACCATTTACAGGGTTTATAGCATAACTACCTGTGAATACACCAGTTTTATCTTTATTTAATTCAGTTCTTTCCAAATCTGACTTACTAGCAGCTTCTTCTTTATATTTCTTAACAGAATCTCTTTGTTCAGGAGTTGTAATAAAATCTACCAAATCAAGTTCAGGGGCTAAAACACAATAAGTTGCTCCAAATAAAGTATCAGGCCTTGTAGTAAATACAGTAAATTCTAAATCATCAGAATCTGCAACTTTAAACTTAACCTCTGCACCTTCAGATTTTCCAATCCAATTTCTTTGAATTTCTTTTGTTGATTCTGGCCAGTCAACATCATCTAATCCATTTAATAATATTTCTGCATATTTAGGAATATCCAAAACCCATTGCTTCATATTCTTACGTACAACAGGGAAATCTCCTCTTTCACTTCTACCATTAATAACTTCATCATTAGATAATACACAACCTAATCCTTCACACCAGTTAACAGGCATTTCTACAAGTTTAGCTAAACCATCATTATATAATTGTTTAAAAATCCATTGAGTCCATTTGTAAAAACTAGGATCACAAGTAGATATTTCTTTATCCCAGTCAAAAGAAAGACCAAGCATTTTTAATTGATGTTTAAAAGTAGCTATATTTGCTTTAGTAAACTCTGAAGGATGATTACCTGTCTTAATTGCATATTGCTCAGCTGGAAGCCCAAAAGCATCCCAACCCATTGGGTGTAGAACATTGTATCCTTGCATTCTTCTCATTCTAGATAAAATATCAGTTGCAGTATAACCCTCTGGATGACCAACATGAAGACCTTGTCCAGAAGGATAAGGGAACATATCTAAAGCATAAAATTTGGGTTTAGAAAAATCCCAAACATCAGTATAAAATGTTTTATGCTCTTCCCAATAATCTTGCCATTTTTTTTCTATTTTTTGAAAATCATATTCCATATTTAATCTCATTCCTTTCCAAAGGCATAAACCTAATTACTATGGATTTTAAATTATTTCAAATTAACATTTCCTGTATTATACAACAAAAAAGCCATTTGTGCAAGGAACTTGAAAAATAAAAAAAGTATGATACAATACAAAATGAGAAAATATTTTCAGATGTTTAAAACAATAAATTGGAGGAAATAAATGATTAACTTTGAAAATGCAGAAAAAGAATTCTTAAAATATGTAAATAAATTTGATTTGAAAGATGAAGCAACAAATAGAAAAAAATGGCACTCATTTAGAGTGATGGAAAATAGCGAAATGTTAGCCAAAAAACTAAAACTAAATAAAGAAGAAACAGAAGTTGCAAAACTAATTGGATTATTGCATGATATAGGAAGATTTGAACAATATGGAAAAGATAAAAAATTTTTAAGCGAAGAAAAATTTGACCACGGAAACTATGGAGAATTCTTATTAAAAAAGGATAATTATATAGAAAAATATATATCTGACAAAAAATATATTCCAATAATACTAAAGGCAGTTAAGAACCATAATAAATATAAAATAGAAGAGGGACTAACAAAAAAAGAAGAAATGTTTTGCAAGATAATTAGAGATGCAGATAAATTAGATATCTTATATGAATCTGTATATATATATTGGAACAATGAAAAAGAAATAAAAAATATAGAAAACTCAAAAATAAATTCAAATATAGAAGAACAATTTAAAAAACAAGAAGAAATAAAAAGACAAGGAAATGAAAAATTTGATTCAGTAGACCATTTATTAATGATTTTATCATTTATTTATGATATAAATTTTAAAGAAACTTTTGAAATAATAGAAAATGAACAATATATAAATAAAATGGTAAAAAGATTTGATTTTAAAGACAAAGAAACAGCAGAAAAAATGAAAAATAACGAAAAAGT
>CAWVFT010000028.1:0-10175 GCA_963928635.1 Bacillota bacterium
ATTAAATTTTTTTAGTTTAGAAACATCAAAATAGCCTGCATCCTTAGATACAAGCTACTTGCATAGATTTTTACATTGGTAGCGAAGGAAAGACAGCTAGCTTATTTTTAGCATAATAATATATTTTTGTTTAACTAATTGTTTAATTAAAATAAGTTAAAGTAAATTATAAAAAATTAAAATAAATTATTAAAAATTAAATTTAACAATAAAATTTAATCTTTTTTGCATCTTCAATATGATAATATTCTTTCCACTTAGAAACAATTAAAAAATAATGTTTAGAAATTATATCTAATAATTTATTTAAATCATTTTGAGGAATTTTACTTTTATTATTAGCTAATATACATCCACCTGCTTGAGTTAACCATACTTTAGTTGAATTTTGAGTTGGATTTCCTTTTGATATATGAATATGAATAGGTTCATTATTTTCATTTGACCAAAAATATATTTTGTAACCGGAAACTTTCAAAAATACTAGGCAAATTTAAGACCTCCTTCTTTAGCATATTTATAAAATAAATCGCAACTATTTTTAACTACTTGTTTAAAAAATTCAATTTCTTCATCGCTATAATTACCTTCCCAAACAGTTACTTCATAAGTAGGTAATTTAATTCTAACAGAGTCAAAACCGTTCTCAGTAGGTCTTTCGAAATGAACATCAATACATTCTTGGTCATTGTCAATATATATATTTGAGAAAACAACTTCAGTACCATCAGAATATTTTACATATGGATACATCATAATACACACACTCCTTTATGTTTATTATTATACTATAACAAAAGAGATTTATCAATATTTTTAAAAGCAAGATTAATAAAATGAGGGTACTTTTAAAAATAGAGGAAAAATTACATGGAGAGATTAAATTACATGATAGATAAAAAATAAAATCTACAAAATAATAAAAGGGTTGTTAGGGAAAGGAATTTCCCTAACCATACAGAAACTCTGCTGAGTTTCTAGTATGTTAGAAACTTAAAAAAGTTTTATAAAGAATTTCGAAGGAGGTATTTTTATTTTAGTAAGCCTACGAAGGCTATCTTAAAAGAAAAGGAATATTGCCTATGAGTTATGCAATAATTAGAAATGCTAATTATAAAAAAGAAAATTTAGCAGGATTATATAAACATAATGAAAGAAAAAACATTAATTATTCAAACAAAGATATTGATAAAACAAAATCAATAAAAAACTATTCTCTAAAACAATGTAATACAACTTACTTAAATGCTATCAAGATATTGCAAAAAGAAAATAATTTAAAAGGAAGAATAATAAAGACAACAAATATAGCTTGTGAATTAATAATTACATCTGATAAAGAATTTTTTGAAAGAATTGGAAAAGAAGAAACAAAAAGGTATTTTCAAACTGCATATAATTTTATAGCAAATTATAAAAATCTTGGAGAAAAATATATTTTATCGGCAAAAGTACATATGGATGAATCGACTCCACACTTACATTTAGTTTTTGTACCAGTAGTTCACAAATTGGACAAAGAAAGTGGAATGCAAATAGATAGAATAGCTTGTAGTGAATATTGGAAAGGTAGAGATAGTTATAGACAATTACAAGATGCTTTTTATAAATATATTTCATCTAATGGATTTGATTTAGAAAGGGGAAAATCAAAAGGAACAAAACATGTAGATACTGAAACATTAAAACAAATAACAAATTATGCTAATATAAATTATGAATTAAATTATAATAAAATACAACCTATAGAAACAAAAGATAAATCATTAATATTACAGCAAAACAAAGAATTAATAACATATAATAATAAATTAAAATTGCAATTAAGTAAAACATATTCAGCTATTTCGAATATGGAAATATTATATAATGAAAATATTAATTTGAAATACGAAAATGCAAGATTAAGAAAAGAAAATCATAAATTAAAAGCATATATTGATAAAACTTTTGAATATGTTAGCATTTTATTTAATTTTTCAAAAAGTACTTTAAAAGGTCTTGTAGATAATTTTGTAAAGCATTTTGAAAAATAACCTTATAAATTTTATAGAAAAATTTTTTAATGCTATTTTTGAAGATTAAGAAATACAATAAAAAGTTATATGATTATTTGGAATACTAATATATAAATAAAAACAAATACTAAATTTAGATATTTAAATACAAATATTGACATTTACATAAAAAGGTGATATATATGTATCATAGCATAACAGCTATATGAAACCTATAAATTAGTACAAAATATTATAATTTGTACTAAGCTATGAAAGGAGAATGTATTATGAATAGTGCAACTACTCAAAAAAGCAAAAGCTTAACAGAAAACCGGAGTGGCATAGTAACACATCCCAGAGAGATAATGGACTTAAGGGAATTATTTGTTATCTTAACATATAATTGCAATGCAAATTGTGAATGTTGCATTGAGAGAAATGTCCATCAGAAAGGGATAATAAGCGATGAAAGTTTTGATAAGGCAATATCTTTTGCTAAAGAAAAAGGGCTGACAAGTATTTTCTTGCACGGAGGAGAGCCAACCCTTCATCCTAACATTGTCGAATATGCAAAGAAAGCTAAAGAAGCTGGCTTTTTGGTAAAAATGTTTACCAATGGTATTGCTATCGACACAATACGACAAATGGACGGAATTCTCGATGAGATTATTTTCTCATACAGAGGAAATTATTCATTGCATAATCAAAAAGATTGGAAAACACCTTTGTCACTGCAACTTCTTGTGACTCAGGAAGAGTTTCCAACACTCAAGGATTTAGATGCATTTATCGATGAAAAGAGTGCAACTGGTATGAAATTAAGAGTTCATACATTAAATCCTGTAAATCAGTTTTCTTATGACCACCAGTATGTTTCATATCTTGAAGATATGTTTTTACAACTTCCTGATGATGAAATTTATTGTGCAAGTAATAAAGTAATGATGTCATACAAAGGTGTTGGCATTAGGCTTACAAATAAGTCATTAAATCCGTCGCACTTGAAATATAGTATGACACCGTCTGGAGAGATTAACAGTAACTTCAAAAGATATTTTGAGGAAATTGTTAAAAATGACGAAATCGAAACTTTATTACAGAAGTCACAGGAAAAGTTGATGAGGTTAAGAGCGGATAAAAAACAAATTCCTCTTGACAAAGTTATGGGCTTTTACTAAAATGTAGATGATATGTTAAATAAAATGAAAGGATGATGAATGTAACAAACAATGAGGAGAAAGTACACAAGCAAAACTTATATGAGGGGAGTTTCTGATTGGGATTTAGTTATACAAAGAAGAGAGACAGAAAATTACTATTTAACAATTAAAAGAATTAACAAAATCGATGAAACTTTCTTTGTGGATAGGTCTGGGCAAAGCATTGTATATCTTGATGATGGTTATTTTGTTATTGAATTTACACCATTGAATCATTTTTATAATGCAAGGGCATTTCTAGATAGAGAGGCAAATGTAGTTGGGTATTATTTTGATATGTCACGTGATAATGGCATAGAAGAAAATGTACCATATTATGATGATTTATATCTAGATATTATATATTGTCCTAATGAAGACAATCAAATAATAGTTGACGATGAAGACGAATTATTAGAGGCTTTAAAGGGTAACCAGATAACAAAAAAAGAGTTTGATTTAGCAAAAGAGGTGTGTTCAAGGTTAATTGAAGAAATTCAGCAAAATAGAAACATATTTATTAATATGGACAAAAAAGAATTAATTCAAAAGTATTTTTAATAATACTAAACTGTTGGGCAACATATTTCTGAAAATCATAGTATAGGGTGGGCTGTTATAAGATATTTTACTAACAGCCCTTATTAAATATATATTGGAGGGAAGATAATGATAGATTTACATATACATACAACATATTCAGATGGAGATAAAACAGTAGCAGAAATATTAAAAATGTGTGAAGAAAAAAAGCTAGAATATATATCACTTACTGATCATGATACTTGTAAACAATATAATGATAGAGCATTAAAAGATAATATATTTAGTGGAAAAATTATAAAAGGAACAGAACTGCATGCTGTATTTAAAAAAAATAATATTGAGATATTGGCTTATGATATAGATACAGATGTAATAAATAATTGGAGTGAAAAATACTATTCAGAAGACAAGTTAAAAGAACAGCAGAAAATATTATTTAAAAGATTGTTAGATATAGCAGATAAACACGGAATTATATATAATATAGATAAGATAAAGAAACCAAAAAATGCATTTGAATATGTAGAGCCTTTAATTTATAATGAGTTTCTAAAATATAAGGAAAACTATCATATTTTAGGAGAGTTTGCAGATTCATTTAATATTTTTTTCAGAAAAGGATTGGCAAATCCAAAAAGTAGTTATTTTATGAATCATATAGAATTTAGACCACAATATAAAGAAGTAATAAATACTATTCATAAAGCAGGGGGAAAAGCATTTTTAGCACATCCATTTGAATATAAAATTGAAGATACTATAACTTTAATTGATAAATTAAGAGAAGATACTAATTTAGATGGAATTGAATGTTTTCATCCATCATCTGAAGAAAAGAGTAAAAGAGATATTTTAGTAACATATGCTAGAGAGAATAATTTATTTATTAGTGGTGGTAGTGATTATCACGGAAAAATAAAACCAGATATAGATATAGGAATTGGTAGAGGAAATTTAAATATTTCAAAAAGTATAATAAAACAATGGATATAAATTGGAAAAAGAGAAGAATGGAAAATCTTCTCTTAAAAAATATATTTAATATTATTTTAGACTTTTGAAAAAGTCATTAGTTAAATCGTTTACAGTAATATTAAAACATTTTGCAAATGCACATAATTCATAATCTACAACAGTTCTTATACCAATTTCAATATTATAAATGGCTTGCTTATGAATATCTATCCCATATAACATTAATTTATCAGATAATTTTTGATATGATAAGTTATTTAATTCTCTATAATATTTTATTTTAGTCCCAACAACGTTTAAACCATCAATGTAGCTATTATTTCTAGAATTTCTCATTTTAAAAAATTACTCCTTAAAAAATTTAAATATAATTTGATTTTATTATAAAAATGTGTTAACTTATAAATACAGGCATTTATTAAATGAAAAATGGTTTAATTAATTTACAAATTATCGGTTAAGAAAATAAGTGTTATCAGTTATGTAAAAATAAAAAAAGGAATTGGCAGTTCCTTTTTTATAAAGTGTTAGTCTTTAATTTCTATATCATCAAATAATGAGGAGTTAAAAAAATCTGATAATGACATATTGAAAGTTTGGCAAATAAGTGTAATAGTTTCTATTTTTATTGTTCGATGAAATCTTAAAAATGTAGCAATACTAGAACGTGAAAGACCACAATCCAATGCTAATTTATTTGGATTTGTATTATGTTGTTTCATTAATTCAAGAATTCTCAATCTTATTGCTTCTTTCAATTCCATGTGATTATTACTCCTTCGTATATAATTTAGCAAAAAATATTATTTTGCATGGAGTCAGCAGAATACTTTTTTATAAAAATTATAAAAAATATACCATGTAATATATTATGATAAGTATTAAAATTATTCTAATAAAATAAAATTCACATATTGGTAAAGAGAATAATAAATTAAATTTTTTATATTATTTTCTGTTGGTAATTTGTTAATTAATAATTTTTACATTAAAAGATGCACGAATAAACTGTTTTTTGAAATGCAAATTTAAAAAGTGGAGGTATATATGTTACATAAGATAAGATGCCCAAAATGTAATGAATTATTAGTTAAAATTATATATAAAAGAAAATTCTTTAAAATTTTACAAAAAAAGAATTTTAAAAATATATATTGGGCAGATTTGAATGAATTTAGAGGAAGCACTAGGGTTAAGTTTCATTGTAATAAATGTAATTCGAATTATTATTCTCGCTGTGAATCATTTATTAAAGGAAAATATTCACTATTATGTTATGAGGAAATAAGAAAAATGATTGTAGAAGAGTATAAAAATTATGTTGAACAACATAAAGATAGCTGTTAAATGATTGAAGAGAGTTACTAGTAAAACTTAAATTGAAAAATAAATAATTTATATGTGAAAAATTTTATTAGATATGATTGATATGATAAACACTTTAATTTTAGAAACTGATTTATAAGATAAAAAACTACTACCACATTTCAGTGATAGTAGTTTTTTTATAGAGTACAACTAATGGTGTCCTCATATTTTTCCTAAACATATAATAACACAAATTACAAAAAATGTCAAATTTAAAGCGAGTTCGATTATGAACTCGCTTCTTGGAAAAATATGAGATTATGTACTTTTAGGCACATCCATCTCCGCTTAAATAATTGTTTCATAACGTTGTACTCCTTTCTTTAGTATTTGTACCTAATAATTATTATAGTTAGATTACAAATATTTCGAATATTAGGTACAACTTTAAAAGAAGTACAACTAATATAATAAGATCCCTAGCAATTAATGCTAAGGAATATGATGAAATATCATAATCTACTAAAGCATTAATTGCTTTCAAGGGAAAATATTATATTTAAAACAATTTTAAGATTTTCCCAATGTACTATAATAATATTATGTACAACTTAATTATACCATAATTTTCCATATTTTGCAATGATTGTTGAAAGTTGTAAAGATATATGGTATAATAATTATGTAAATTGTGATAACAATCTTTATATTATTACTATATCATTTATTGGGGGAATTATTATGTATGATACAAACATGCAAAATTTAGGTAAAAAGATAAAGTATTTTAGAAAATCTAAAAATATTAGTGCTGAGAAATTAGGAAAAATAATAGGAAAATCAAAAACAACAATTAATCGATATGAAAACAATGAAATTTTACCAGATATTCTTACAATAATAGAAATATGTAATGCTTTAAATATTGATTTAAATGACATATGTGATGTATCTTTACATAATATAAATAAAGATGCAAATGTAAATCCCTTTACTTCTGACATCTTATATTTATATTATATTAGTAAAAATGGAATAATTATATCTAGTATTGAAATAACAGAAACACAGTATACAAATTATGTTCTAATGAAAAATGGATTAAATTCAAATGGGTATAAGCAAGAATATACTGGAGTATTGGAAAGTAATTATAATACAGCATTTATATGTTTAGCAAATGCCATAAATAATCCTGGATTAGATAAGTTTCAAGTAGAAATAGATTTACATTCAAAAATAAATAATATGTATTATGGTATGTTTTTAGGTATTTCCGATAATACACATAAACCTACTGCTAGAAAATGTATTTTAACAGATAAACTAATAACTTCAATGGAGAAACTTTACAATTTATTTGAAGAATTAAGAATAACAATGGAAGATTCTCAAGATATGTTAGAAACTAAATATTGGGATTTAAAACCAAAAAGAATAAAAGAATATATTATTAATATTAATACTTAAAATAATAAGATTAAAAACTTTATACAAAATGACTAAATATTATTAGTACAATATTTAGTTATTTTTTTATTTGTATTATGTTGCATAAAAATCAACGAAAGTATAAATTTTCACTAATTTTCACTAATTTTTAGAAAAATATTAAAATTATACTATAATTTGTTGCTTCTTATGCAACTTTCATATTTTTTTATTAAATTTTCAAATTTTTTATTCAAAAAGTTGCATGTTATGCATCTTCTAATTTTTTTGATGTTTTTTTTCTTTTATAGTACCATAATATCAACCTAGGAAATTTAAAAAATCTCTATATAGAGTAAAGGTAAGAAAATGAGAAGAAAAAATTTAAAAAGTGCCAATCTATCTAAAGATATTCAACTTCCTAATGAAAAAATCAAAGAAATCCTATCAAAAGATTATTATAATAAAGAGATGAGAAAAATTGATAATGCAGATGTAACAATAAATCATCTAGAAAATATATTCACAGATGAAACATATTATTTGGCAATGAAAATGGTTCCTTTAATAGAAAGAAAAGTATTATATTTAGCATATGTCGGAAATGCTAGATTAAATGATATTTGTAGAAGACTTAAGATATCAAAAAAAGAGGTTATTAAATTGAGAAATCAAGGAATAAATCACTTTAAAAACAATTTAAAATTTTTATATAAAGCTGAAAAGCTAAAAAGAGGTAAAAAAGATGAAAAGAAAATTTAAACTCAATAATAAATTAGTTATTGTCAATAATAAAAATAACCAGGAAAATACAATTAGAGTACTATATAAAAAAGTTGGACAAATGCCAGAAGTTAAAATAATAAAAGATATATCTAAATTGAAGCAAGCTATTGTAAAACAAAACCTTAGTATTATACCATATGAAAATTTATTTATAATATGTAAAAATCCCAGATTAGTAAAAAATATGAGAGGAAATATAGTTTTAACATTTAAAAGTATTTATGGCGACTTCATTTTAATAGATATAGATAGAAAAAAACGAGAGTTTATTAGTTTAGAACAAGAAGATATTATTTGGTATACATCTGATTTAATTAATAAATCTTTTATTAACTCTTCAATAAATAATAAAAAATATTTGAGTACAAAAACATCAGGATTTTTTGAGAGATGTTTTGATAGTGCAAAAATTAGTGATACTTTTGACATTTTTTCTACAAATAAATTGGATAATCTAAATTATTCTAATGAATTTAATTATAATAATAATTTTAAAAATACTTTGATAAATGTTTTGATTAATATAGAGTTAGTTTTAGCTAGCATACTAAGAAATAATGATTCAAAAAATAGAAAAATATATAAGAAAAAAAAGATATAATGACCAATTAGAAAGATAAGGAGTTATAAAAATGAATGATAAGAACGAAAAAACAAATGCATTTACAATTAATGTAGAAAATACTGAAAGCTTAAAACAAAAAATTGTAGTGAATTATTTGAATAAGTTAAAAAATCCATTTGTAACGTTATCTGTTTCAGATGTTTCAAAAGATTTACATATTGGAATAAATCAGGCTTATGACTTGTTTAAACAAAAAGATTTTCCTGCAACTACAATAGGGAAAAGAAAGACTGTTACTTTGGCATCTTACTTATTATGGAAAATGAATAAAAAAGAAAGTGAGGTGAAATAGTATGGCAGTAAAAGGAACTAGTGAAGGTTATGTATTCTTTAATAAACAAAGAAAACGTTGGAATGCTCAGTATAGTGAATATGACTCAAAGAGTGGAAAAATAAAGAAAAAAACAAAAAGTTTTAAAACAGAAGAAGAAGCAAAAAAGTATTTACGTACAATTATGTATCAAAAAGAAAATCCATTATATATAGAGCATAATGGAATCCTTTTTTGCGAAGTTATGAAATCACATTTAAAATTAAAATTAGATACTAATCAAATTAGTTCAACACAATTTGCAAGAGTTTCAAGGACAATAGAAGAAATAGAAAAAACTACATTGGGTTCTAAAAATATTGATGAAATAACTTCAAGTGAAATTCAAGAACATCTTAATTCTATTATTCATTTGAGTAATTCAACAATAAAAAAAGTATATCAACAATTTACACAAACCTTTAAAATTGCTATGAACAAAGGATATATAATGCAAAATCCAATGACAAATGTCATAAGACCTATAAGTCAAAAGATGGATAAAAAAGTAAGAGCATTAACAGTAGATGAACAACAAAAATTTACTGAGTATCTTTTGAATAAAGGTGTAAATGAATGTAAATACAGAAATGTATTTTTAATTCAAATGTACATGGGATTAAGAGTTAGTGAAGCACTTGCACTTACAACACATGATATTGACCTAAGAAACAAAAAAATGAATGTTCATAGAACATTAACTACTGATGAAAATAATGCAGTAATAATGGGAAACACTACTAAGACTTATGCAGGTATAAGAACATTACCTATCCCTGATTTTTTATATCCATACATCTTAGAACAAATGAAAATGGCAGATGAACAAATTAACAATGATGAAAAACTTTTATTTAAACCTTTAAATGCTAAATATACAAAAAGAACCAATGTCAATTCAGAATTAAAACGAATATTGCAAAAATATTTTAATATAACAGATATTTCTACACATAGTTTAAGACATACTTATGGTACTAGATGTATTGAAAGTG
>CAWVFT010000029.1:0-18801 GCA_963928635.1 Bacillota bacterium
GATTTTAATGTTTCAATTTCTTCTTTTTGTTTTAATAATTTATCTACTAGTTGCAAAATTAGTTCTGCGTTTGTCATATGTGCTTCCCCCTTTCCGTCCTTATGTAAAAGACTACCTTCTGACAAGAAAGGTTGATAATATACTACTATATTTTACATAAAAAAACAAGCAAACATAGTAAAAATTTACAATTAATTTATGGTATAAATAGAATATAAATTATATGGTTGCAGTAAAATTGCAATAAATTTAAACTATGCAAGTCTGAAACTATGCAAAAATAGAGGCTTTGAGGCTGGTTATTTTCTGGGTGTCGCCTCCAATATGAATAAGTTTAGACGGTTAGTATAGAATGATAAAAGCTTTAAAAGTTAATGGAATAATTTATACTTCTTTTAAAATAGGAGAAGGTTTTGAAATAAAAGAAGGAAAATATTATAACTATCTAACCAAAAACGAGATGATGCAAATATTAAGAAATCTAAATATGAAGGTTAAACTAATTGATTATTTTGAGACGCTACCAAGTACAAAGAGAATAGCTAAAAATACAATTTGGGGTAATTTTATTATAAAAAAGTTTAAATAAAAAAAAGATTTATTTGACTTAAATATCTTGACTTTTTTGCCTAATTTAAGTAGAGTAAAAATAAGAAATGGAGAAACCACAAACGTGGTTTGCCAGTTAGTATGTAAAAAACACACCAAACTGCCAAGTTACAGATGTGTTTTTTTTATTGTCTATTTGTTTATAATTATAGTATAACGATTTTTAAGGAAAAACAAAAAAAGATAAAAAAAACATGACAAAAATACATTTACAATAAGAAATTTATACTATATACTAAATACACAAACTATGCAAAAGTAATACTAATAATTATATACCATTTAGAAAATCTAAGTTATTAAGAGGGAGAACAAATGGAAGATTTAGTTAAAATAGCAAAGAAAGGAAATGAAGAAGCCTTTTCAAAATTAATATTGGCGGAAAAAGAAGGGCTATTTAAAATTGCAATATCAAGAATGAAAACAGTAGAAGATGCAGAAGACGTAATACAAGAAGCAATAATAGAAGCTTATATAAAAATACGAAAGATTAGGAAAAATGAAGCATTTAATAGCTGGATAAGGGCAATATTAATAACTAAAATCAACAATTTTTATGAGAGAAAAAGTAAAAAAGATTTAAAACTAAAGACAAAGCTAACAGAATATGTTGAAAAAGAAACTATAAATGCAAATATATTACAAACAGAAGAAGACCTAGACTTTAAAATATTGCTTGATAAATTAGATGACGAAGAAAAGACAATAATATTACTTTTCTACAATGATGGATATAAAATAAAAGAGATTAGCAAAATGTTAGGAATAAACGCAAATACAGTAAAAACTAAATTATCAAGAGCAAGAAAGAAAATAGAAGGACAAAAAGAAGGAGGTGGCAGAATTGGATCAATTAGATAAATATATCGAAAAAATTGTTAGCAAAAAAATAACAGAACCAGAAAATCTAGAAGATATGATGTTAAGTGCTATACATACAGAAAAAGGCAAAAGAAGAATTAAAAGAAACAGAATAACAAGGACAATTATAACATCATTAACAACCATTTTTATAACAACAGGAGTCGGAGGAGCAGGATATATAGCATATGAAAAAATATGGAAAAATCCAGAATACTACACATATCAAGAGATTCAAAATACACTTGCAAATGTTGATAATGTAGACGATATACAAAAAACAATTACAGAAGAAGAAGCCAAAGATAAAGCCACTACAATTATGAATAATTTAGGATATACGAATGAAACAATAAAAAGTATTATATTAGAAAAAGATATAAATAACAATGATGAACCATTTTACAATATCATGACAAGCGACAATACAGACGAAGGCATTATAATAAAAATAAGTGCAAATAATGGAGATATATTAAGTTTTACAAATAACAATTTCATAAATGTCGAAACTAGTGAAAACAACATTAATGAAGATAAGGTAAAAGAATACTCTGATAAAATAATGCAAAATATAGGATTTACAGAAAATGAATATCAATTTACAGAATGCACTCAACAACAAATACCATATAGAAATGAAATGAAAAATGTATGGGTAGCCAAATATTACAAAACATATGATGGAATATATAACCCATATGAAGTATTAACTAGTAATTTTACAGTAAACAATGATAAACTAGAGATAAATAGAATATATAAGACAAATGATGGAATTTATGATAATAATCCAACAGTTATAACAGAAGACGAAGCTATACAAGTAGCAGTAAACAAAGAAAAAGAATTAACAGAAAAAGAAATAGAAAATGTAAGTGCTGAAGTTGGAATAAGAAAAATGAACAAATTTATTTATAAACTGGAAAATGACATTGTAACAGCAAATGATGAATTTAAAGAAGATATCAATTTGATGTTAGAAAATGGACAAGCCAGAAAAGTTTGGATAATAAAGGTAGAACATAAAAGAAGCAATGAAAATATAGATAATTTAAATAGCAATCAGAGATTAAAAAATGCAAATAAAATATATTATATCGATATAACAACTGCAGAAATATTAGGTGGTGAAAGATTTTAAGAAGGAGGATTTTTTATCCTCCTATAAATGGAAATTAGGAAAAAAGAAAATTAGAGATCATAGTAATAATTTACATATGCTGAACGATATATTCCGGGTGAACTGTATGCACTACTTGCATCAAAAAATAACTGGATTTTTTGACCAGCAGATACAGGAGCCGAAACAGCAAAATCAACAGCACCTGAACGGTCATCAATTACAGATGTACGCCCCAAAACCGCTCCAGATGTAGAGCGAATCTCTACAGTCAAAACAATTGGATGGGAAGAGGCATATCCATCATCACCATAAAAATATCCGGAAATGAGGAGAGTACCACTCTTACCCATTGTTTTTACAGGCGTTGTATTGGTATCAGTGAAGGTATAAGAACCTCCGAAGCCTGAACCTGTCCAAGTTTCTGTGCCTGCCCGAGGTTCAACAGATTCAACAGACTCATCTGCATTAACATCTAAGTCTGTAGACGCAAATGCAGGAGAGATAGTAGTAACTAACATAGTAGCTATAGCCACTATACCAACAAGAAACCGTTTAACTTTCCTCATGTTTGTTTTCCTCCTTTGTTTGGATGCTGTTTTTCCTAATTTCCACATCTAAAATCACACAAAAATATGTGCGATTAAAGACCTAATGTTGAATTGCAAGCACAATATAAAAAAAGTGTATAAGACTCAACAAAAAGTCAATAAAAAATAAAACAATGTCAAAAAAATAATATTAATTAGAGATTTTTCCTAAAACTGTAAACATTACTTCTTTTACAGTAGGCCTAGCTAATTTAGCATAATTAAAATATTCTTTAAGAATTTTATCAGGGCAGTCATAAAACATCATTCTTGTTGCTTGAGTAATGTCACATTTTACAGTATTTATTTCTTTATCATATTTTTTAGCAAGAACAGGGTAAATATCTCTTGATAAATTATCATAAAATTTATTTCTATTTATATAAAGAATATAAATAGCTTCAAGCAAATATTTAGAGCCATGATAAGAAAAATTATAACACAAATGTTGTAATTGATTTTTAATTTTTTCTTTAATAGTAAATTCATCTGTTTCAGAAATTTTTAAATCAGACAAAATTTTTAAGGTGTTAGCAATATCTTTTAAAGAAATAGGCTTTTTAAAGCAACAGTGAACATATTTATTGTCAACTAACTTTGACAAAGGCATATTATCACTGCCTAAAACAATTATAGAATTTAAAAATTTCAAAATACGATTATTTGCTATGTAATTTAAAACATTAAGACTGCCTAAGCCGGGAAGATTTAAATCAAGAAGAATAGCATCTACTCTATCAGTTTTTAAAACCTCAATAGCATCTTCTTCATTAAAAGCAACACCAAAAACTCTAACATCAGGACAATATAGAGACACATAATTAATAATATTTTTTGACTGTTCAGAATCATTTTCTGCAATAAGCAAATTTATCATTTTCAACCACCTCTATATATAAGTGTACAAAAGAGAGTAAAATGGTTTCACTTTTTTAAAATTTTTTAATTTTTTGTACTAAGTGGTCGAAAAAAATAAAAAGAAAAAAGTCAATTTTTGTTGATATTTAAGGAAAAACAAAAAAGTATATGCAAATATAAATTTAACATATACTTTAAAAAATTAATTTACTTCTTTAAAGAAATCATATTCATTTCCGTCTGTAGCATTTCTTGTTTGATAAAGATATCCATTATTATATAATTCGCCATTATTATAATTTAAATTTCCATTTAATGTAACATGATATACAAAATTATCGTCATCATAATTTTTGATATGGATATCAAACTTTAATTCATAATTAATATCGTCTAAGTTAATATTAGCCATCTGCAAAAGTTTGCCATTAAATACTAAAGAATTCATCTGGTCATTAACAGAGAAGTGATTAACAATATCTTTATTAATAAATCCTAAAGAAATTGGATTTGAACAGTCTGTGTAAAAAGTAGGAACAGAATAATCTGCATTTTCATTTTGTTCATTATTAGTTATAATATTAAAATCAATTCTATTATTATCAGGAATGTTTAGTAACTCAAATTTAGCAAAATTATTCAGATTTTTATAATTCATGTATTTAAAACCATCTTGTAAATTTGTAGTAGCAGAAATGTTATCAATATATAATTCTTTAACCGTATTTGTACTAGTTAAATCAGAAATATAACTGGTATTATCAATAGTTATAGCGATATCAGAATACTGACAGATGCCTAAATCTTGCAGAGACTGATTAGCACTATTATCTACTGCATTAGCACTAGAATACAGTAAAATTCTATTTATACGAAAAACGGAATTTTGATTTTCGTTAGAAATTTTTATGGCTTGTTTTACAAACTCATTACGAGCATAACTAGTATAAAAAATATAAGAATAACACAATATGCATAAAAGCAAAATAATTATTAAAAATGCAAGTAAAAGCTTGTCATGTTTTACTTTGAGCTTTTTCATATAAATCAACCCTTTCAAAAGATTAATAAAACAAAATTGGAAAAGTGTGAATCAAAACAGTAAATACAAAAATATGCTTTAATCCACACTAAATAATTATTAAACAAGTTTATGAAAGTCTGTTGTATAAAAATTCCATATAGTTAAATACTTTTTGATGCCAGTCCTCATCACTTGCATATCTTTGATTAACAGCTTCCACTGTAGAACCATTATAATATGTAGCAACAGCAGTTTCGCCACCATAAATTTTTGTTCCTATAGGATTTATATAATATTTTGTTAAAACTCTTGCAACTAAGTCGATACCTTCATCATAAGTTTCAAACTCAAAAGAAGATTCATAAGGAGTAGCATCATAAGAACCATATCCAAAAAGATTTTTCTTATCTTGAGCAATTTTAGAAGTACCCCAATTACTTTCGTGTATAGCTAGTGCTGATAAAAAGATACCATTTATCTTATAATTTTTATCTGCGTTATAAAAAGCCTCTGCATTATCTTCAAAAATATCATATCTATCATTAGGTAAGTTTTTAAAGATCTTTTTGTAATCATCTAAAGTCAAACCAGATGATTTATTTAATTCCATATCTATATTAACTTTATCTAAAATTTTCTTAATTCTATTTTTCTCTGGCATATTAGGTGTAGCAATAGCTGATGTAAGAACTTTTGTAGGTAAATAACCCTCAACAGAATCATAAGAAACCTTGCACCATTCTTCACTTGGCAATTCCAATAATTTCACATCAAGATATTTATCTATTTTTGCAACTTCTTCAGAAGAATCGTTTGTTTCTTTTCTTAAAGAAGAGTCACTTGTTAAGTATAAAGTATCACCTAAATGAGCCTTGATTTTAGCTAAGAATTCAGAAGTACCAACCGTAATAATCTCTGGAAGATAATCTTTAGTTTTCTCCTCAGAAAGAATATTTTCTCCAACAAACTGACCATTTTCGTATGTTTTAACAACAGAAACATTTTTCTTTCCTACTTCGCCTTCTTGAACTTTGGTTTCTTCTCCCTTAGGTAAGTAAGAACATTCTTGACGGAAAGTTTGGTAAGGAATATCTCTTTCTTCAATAACTTGTTCTTTCATAGTTTCCAAAGAAGCATTACTTGTAATAATACTATGTGCATTTAAACGATGTCTATTAATTTCTATATCAGCATCTGCAATTTCTGTAGATACATCAGATGAAGCAAAAGAGTTATCAGACATCAATGAATTAGAAAAAGTTATTAGTAAAACAGATATTATAATTAATAAAACTAAAATTCCTCCTGAAATAGGAATAGCCTTTTTAGTCATTTTAGAAGAATTTATATTTTTAAAACCATATTTAGATTTTATATGTAATTTAGAAAAAAAGTTTTCTTTATGTTTTCTAGAATTTCCAGCAATAAAATTTTCTTGTTCATAATCATGACGAGCTTGTTCTAATTCTTTAAAAACATCAGTAAGTTTTCTTGCTGAATTTTGATTATTATAACCATTATCATTTATCACTGAAATCTCTCCCTTCCGTAAAAGTTTTATCCATTAATATTATATAACAACAATACAAACTTGTCCATAGATTTTTTAAAAAAACACCTTGCAAATTTTGTAAAATGTTATATAATATGAACATAAAAGAAAGGAAAAAAGGAATGGATATAAAAACAATTGAAGCAAACATAGGATATAAATTTAAAAATAAAATATTATTAGAAAATGCACTAACACATACATCATATGCATATGAACATCATGTTCAAAGCAATGAAAAATTAGAATTTTTAGGAGATAGCATATTAGAATACATTTCAAGTGAATATATATATGAAAATTATAAAAATTTAAAAGAAGGAGAAATGACAAAAGTAAGAGCAACAGTAGTATGTGAAAAAAGCCTACATAAAATAGCACAAAAACACAATTTTAGTGAATTTCTAAAATTAGGAAAATCAGAAATACAAACAGGTGGAAATAAAAAACCTGCAATAATGGCAGATAGTGTAGAAGCAGTAATAGCAGCAATATATCTAGATGGAGGAATAGAACCAGCAAAAAAATTCATAATAGAAAATTTAAAAGAAGAAATAGAAATAGCAACAAAAAATGTAGGAATAAAAGACTACAAAACAGTACTTCAAGAAAAATTGCAAGAACATGGAGAAGTAAAAATAGAATACAAAATAATTAAAGAAACAGGACCAGACCATGATAAAAGCTTTGAAGCAGAAGTAGAATTAAATGGAAAGGTACTTGCAACAGGAGTAGGGAAAAGCAAAAAATCAGCAGAAATGCAAGCAGCAAAAAAAGCATTAGAAATAGGGATTTAGGGACGTATCTCAAAATCCCTATACAGAATGATTTTGGGAAGGAACATTAAAAAATATATAAGGACTGATTAAAAATAGCTAAGTAAAAAAAGAGGTGAATCTATGAAAGGCAAATACATAATTCCAATATTTGTACCACATTTAGGATGCCCAAATGACTGCATATTTTGCAATCAAAAATCAATAAGTGGTCAAAAAAAGAATATTACAAAAGAAGATGCAAAAAAAATAATAGATAATTACCTAGAAAGCATAAAAGATAATAAAAATGAAAAAGAAATAGCTTTTTTTGGAGGAAGCTTTACAGGAATAGAAGAAGAAAAACAAGAAGAGCTATTAAGTTTAGCATATGAATATGTAAAAGCAAAGAAAGTAAATAGTATTAGAATATCAACAAGACCAGACTATATTAATAAAAAAATATTAAAAAGATTAAAAAAATACAAAGTAAAAACAATAGAATTAGGAGTACAGTCAGCAAATGATTATGTACTAGAAAAAGCTCAAAGAGGACATACATTTGAGGATGTAAAAAAAGCCTCAAAACTAATAAGACTATATGGTTTTAGATTAGGACATCAAATGATGGTAGGGCTTCCAGAAAGCACACAAGAAGACGAGATAAACACAGCAAAAGCATTAATTAAATTAAAGCCTAAAATGGTAAGAATTTACCCTGTACTTGTAGTAAAAGGAACAAAACTAGCAAAAGATTATGAAGAGGGCAAATATACACCGTTAACACTTGCAAGGGCAATAGAAACGTGCAAAAAACTAGTAAGAATGTTTGCATATAAAAAGATAGATGTTATAAGAGTCGGATTACAAAATACAGATGAAATAACAGACCCAAGTGATAAAAACAGTGAAGTAATAGCAGGCCCATATCATCCAGCATTTAGACAATTAGTAGAATCAGAAATGTGGTATGATGCAATTGTAGAAAAAATAAAAAAATTAAATGTAAAAGTAAGCAAAGTAGAAATAAAAGTAAACCCAATGGATAGTAACAATGTTATAGGGCATAAAAAACAAAATATTATTAAACTAAAAAAGACATATGATGTAGATTTAATACTAAGACCAGACAGTAAAATAAAACAAGGAAAATGGGATATAAAAATAGTTGAATGACGCTAAATAAAATATGAACTTTAAGCTTAAAACTTAGAGTTCTTTTTTATGCAAGATTTGGTAGTGGTTCTTGGAAACAGCTAATTTTGAATATTCCCAAAAATTAGGGAAATAATAAAAAGGGTGATTTATATGAAAATAACCGTAAAAGAAAAAATGAATATCCCTTTATTTATAAAAGAATGTTTAGGAACAATATTAGGAGCATTTATCATGGCAACAGGAACATCACTATTTTTATTACCTAATCAATTATCTTCTGGTGGGGTTGCAGGTATTGCAACAATAACATATTATTTGTTTAATATACCAATGGGAACGGTTATTTTAGCAATAAATATACCATTATTTGGGTTGGCAGTATACAAATTAGGAAAAGTCTTTTTCATAAAATCAATGATAGGTACAATAAGTTTTTCACTGTTCATAGATTTTTTAGATCAATTACCAGCATTAACAAATGATAGATTTTTAGCATGTATATATGGGGGAATAATAATAGGTTTAGGAACAGCAGTAATACTAAAAGCAAATTCATCAACAGGAGGTTCAGACCTAGTAAGTTATATAGCAAGGGCATACAAGCCAAACTTAAGGACGAGTAATATAATAACGATAATTGATATAATAATAGTCACATTAAATGTAATATTTTTTAGAGAAATCGAAATAGGGTTATATTCAGCAATAGCTATATACTTAATGGGAAAAATTATTGATATAATTTTTGAAGGAATATATTTCACAAAACTAATCTTCATAATATCTAACAAAAATGAAAAAATTGCAAAAGAAATAGGAGAAACCATAAAAAGAGGTACAACGGGATTATTAGGAAAAGGAATGTATACACAAGAAAAAAAGTTAGTTTTAATGTGTGCTGCATCAAGAGGAGACGTAGCGAGAGTAAAAAACATTGCAAGAAATATAGACCCCGAAAGTTTTATTATAATAACAAACTCAAGAGAAGTAGTGGGACTAGGATTCAAAAATAGTTACGGTTCAGTACAATAAAAACGTGAATTATTATATTCAGGAGCGGTGATATTCTTTAAGTACTGAACTGTAAGCCAAAATATAGACGATTTAAAATAATATATTTAATTTTAAAAATAAATATGTTAAAATAATAATGTGAAAGGAAATAATTTATGAAGGAACAAAAATATATACTAGAAAATACAGAATCTTTTAACTTAAGAGACATATTTGAATGTGGACAATGCTTTAGATGGAATAAACAGAAAGACGGTAGCTATACAGGAATGTGGAAAGAAAATGTATTAAACATTCGCCAAGAAGAAAACAATATAATTTTTAAGGGAATATGCAAAAGTGGAAATATAGAAAAAGAAGTAAAAGAATATTTTGACTTAGACAGAAATTATGAAGAAATAAAAGATAAGCTAGCTAAAATAGATGAAAACATGAAATTAAGTATAAAATACGGAGAAGGAATAAGAATACTAAACCAGGACTTATGGGAAACGATAATTTCATTTATAATCTCTGCAAATAATAACATCCCAAGGATAAAAGGAATAATAGAAAGATTATCAAAAAAATATGGAAAAGAAATAAAATGGAACAATGAAAGTTACTATACATTTCCAACAGCAGAAGAATTAAAAAATGTAACAGTAGAAGAATACAGAGAACTAGGTTTAGGATTCAGAGACATTAGACTATATGAAACAACAAAAATGATAAATGAAAAACAAATAGACCTAGAAGAACTAAAACAAAACCCAAATACACAAGAAGTAAGAGAAAAACTTCTAACATTATCAGGAGTAGGACCAAAAGTAGCAGACTGTATTTTGCTATTTTCAACACTAAAAAGATTTGAAGTATTCCCAATAGATGTATGGGTAAGAAGAGTAATGAACGAATTGTACATAAAAAAAGAAGATGAAACAAAAGTAAGTAAAAAAGAAATAGAGAAACTAGCACAAGAAAAGTTTGGAGACTTAGCAGGAATGGCACAACAATATCTATTTTATTGGAGAAGAGAAGCTTAAGGGACGTATCAAATCGTGCAAATTTTGTCCAAATGGGACAAACCATGTTATATAAATTAAAATTTTTAAAGAGGGACAAATATGGGATTAAGAATAATATATGGAAAAGCAGGGACAGGAAAAAGTGAATACTGTTTCAAAGAAGTAGCAAATTTAATAGATAAAGAAAAAAAAATATATATAATAACACCAGAACAATTTTCATATACTGCAGAAAAAAAGTTATTAGAAGCAATAGGAAGAAAAGCGGTAATTAATGCAGAAGTAATAACATTAAGTAGAATGGCAGAAAGAATATTATCAGACATAGGTATAAAAGAAAACAGCTTAACTAAAACAGGAAAAGCAATGTTAATGTATGGCATTTTGAATAAAAACAAAACAAAATTAAAATTTCTAGGAAAATCAGATGAAAATATAAAGCTAGGAATGAATATAATAACAGAGCTAAAAAAACATGGAGTAACACTAGAAAAAATAAAAGAAGAGGCAGAAAACACAGAAGATAAATATTTAAAAACAAAATTAGAAGATGTAAAAATAATTTATGAAGATTACGAAAATAGAATAAAAGGAAGTTATATAGAAGAAACAGACAAGCTAACATTATTAAGCCAAAATATAGCAAAAACAGATTTCATAAAAGACAGCGTAATATATATAGATGAATTTTCAGGCTTTACATATCAAGAATATCAGATAATAAAAGAGCTCGCAAAACTTGCAAAACAAGTAAGTATAACAATATGTACAGATGAATTGACAAATACAAAAATGCCAGATACAGACATATTTTATCCAAATAAAATAACAATAGAACGATTATTAAATTTACTAAAAAATGAAAACATTGAAATAGAAAAACCAATATTTTTAGAAAAATCACATAGGTTTAAAAATGAAGAATTAGAATTTTTAGAAAACAACATATATAGTGTAAAACCAAAAAAATATTCTACAAAACCAAAAAATATACATATGTTTATTGCAAAAAATCAATACACAGAAATTGAAAATGTAGCAAAAGAAATAAATAAGCTAGTGAAAAACAACAACTTAAGATATAGAGATATTGCAATAATAACCAAAAATGTATCAAACCATGGAAATTTAACAAGAGCAATTTTTTCAAAATATGACATACCAGTATTTATAGATGAAAAAAGAGAGCTAAGCCAAAATATAATTGTACAATATGTATTATCAATTTTTGAAATATTAGAAAAAAACTTTGCAAGAGAATCAATTTTTAACTATTTAAAGTTAGGGTTTTCTGAAATTGAAGAAGATGATATATTTAAACTAGAAAATTACTGTATAAAATGGGATATAAAGCAAAACAAATGGAAAAAAGACTTTGTATATGAGACAAAAGATAAAGCACAAGAAATAGAATATTTTAATAAATTAAGGACACAAATTATAGAGCCATTAATTGAGTTTAAAAATACTATACAAAATGAAAAAACTGCAAAAAATATATCAATTGCTATATATAACTTTATGCAAGAAAACAATATAGAAGAAAAGCTAAGCAAAAAAATAGAAGAACTTGAAGCAAAAAATTTAATTGATTTAGCAAATGAATATAAAGAAAGTTATGAAATAATAATACAAATTTTAGATGAAATAACAGCAATATATAATGAACAAAAACTAACAATTGACAGCTTTTATCAAATACTAAAAATTGGGCTAAAAAACGCTGAATTAGGAAAAATACCAGGAACACAAGATCAAGTTATAATGGGAGATGTAGAAAGATCAAGAAGTCATAAAGTAGATACCATGTTCATAATAGGTATAAATGATGGAGTATTTCCAAGTGTAAATAAAAATGAGGGATTTTTTGGAGATGAAGACAGAAATAAACTAAAAGAAAAAGGAATAGAACTTGCAAACGGAACAATTGAAAACCTATATGAAGAAAACTTTAATATATATAAAGCATTTACAACAGCAGAAAACAACTTATTTTTATCATATAGTTCATCAGATAGTGAAGGAAAATCATTAAGACCATCAATTTTGATACACAAATTAAAAAAATTATATCCAAACTTACAAGAAGAAAGTGATGTAGTAATACCTAAATATGAAATAACAAATGAAAAAGCAACATATGAAGAACTTTTGGAAAACATAGCAAGAAAACAAAATGGTGAAGAAATAGAAGATATTTGGAAAGAAATATACATATATTATAACAATATTCCAGAATGGAAAGAAAAATTAAAACAAGACTTAAAAGGCCTAAAATATACAAATCTACCAAAAAATATAGATGCATCAATAATTGAAAAGTTATATGGAAACAACATAAAAACTAGTATAACGAAACTAGAAAAATATAGAAGTTGTCCATTTAGCTATTATTTACAATATGGACTAAACTTAAAAGAAAAAGAAGAATTAAAAATACAAAGTTTTGATACAGGACTTTTTGTACATGAAATAATAGATGAATTCTTTAAATATATTGGAAACAATAAAGTAGAAATGTCAGAACTAATTTTAGATGATGAAAAATTATCAAAAATAGTAGAAGAACTAATGAAAAACGACTTAGAAAACGGCAGAAATTATTTATTTAAAGAAACATATAAATATAAAATATTAGTAAATAGATTAAAGCGAATATTAGTGAAAGCTCTAAAATACATAATGGAAAGCTTAATATATAGTGATTTTGAAATAGAAGGAACAGAAGTAGCATTTGACAAAAATGGCAAATATCAACCAATAACAATAACATTAGAAGATGGAAAAAGAGTAGAAATTACAGGAAAAATTGATAGAATAGACACAGCAAGAACTGAAGATGGCAATTATTTAAGAATAATAGACTATAAATCTTCAGCAAAAAATATTGACCTAAATGAAGTATATGCAGGAATTCAAATACAATTATTAACATACTTAGACGCAGTATGTGAAGAAGAAGATTTAATTCCAGCAGGAGTTTTATATTTCAGTTTCTTAGAACAAATAGCAAGATCAGATAAAAAATTATCACAAGAGGAAATAGAAGAAAAACTAAGAGAAAACTTTAAGATGAAAGGATTAATTTTAGCAGATGTAAAAGTAATACAAATGCAAGATAATCATTTAGACGGAGGGGGAACATCAAAAATAATTCCAGCCGGAATTACAAAATCAGGAAGCATAAATAAAAGAAGTACAAATGGTGTAGAAAGCGAAGAATTTGCTATTTTACAAAAATACATAAAAAAAACAGTAAAAGATATAGCAAAAGAAATTTTAAAAGGAAAAATAGATGTAAAACCATATAATAAAAAAGGGAAAACGCCATGTGAATATTGTGCATATAAAAGTGTTTGTGGATTTGATACGAGACTAAGTGGAAACAAATATAGATATATTAATAAAAAATCAAATGATCAAGTGATTAAAGAAATGCAAGAAGAACTGTATTAATTTAATTTTCTACAAGATAATTACACAAAAGAAGGTTGATATTATATATTTTTAAAGCTTCGATGCTTGACTGGAATGAAAATTAGAATTCATTAGGTTTTCGAATGAGGGATGTTCACGGTACTCGAGGCACGAGAGGGTCTGAGTGAAAGAGGCTCATGAGAAAGCCTTATGAATTCTTTTTGAATGCAAGGAACAGGAGAAGTTTAAAAATATATAATATCAACCTTCGCATAGCAAATTATTTTTAGGAGGTTTCGCAAATGGATTTATCAAATGAAAATGTAATACATATCAAAGATAAAGATATGGAATACTTACAATTCAGAAAATTATTAGAATATCCAGAAATTAAACATCTTTATACATTAGGTTTAGAAAAAGATTACAGAACAGTAAAAGCAAATAGACAGCCACTAGATAAAGATAAATACAAGCAAGCAGTTAAAAACTATGAAGAATTATGTAAAAAAATCAATGAATCACATATAGAAATAATCCAAGCAGGACAAACACATTCTGACCATGTGAAAGCTATATATAAAAAAGAGATACAAGATTCAGAAAAAATAGAAAGAAAAGAAGATACAGATGCCTTAATAACAAATAAAGAGGATATAATACTTGCAACAACTAATGCAGACTGCATACTATTACTTATGTATGATCCAGTAAAAAAAGTTATAGCAAATGTACATTCTGGGTGGAAAGGAACATTGCAAAGAATATCTGTAAAAACAGTAGAAAAAATGAAAGAAGAATATGGCTCAAGACCAGAAAACATTATATGTTGTATTTGCCCAAGTATCAGAAAATGTCATTTTGAAGTAGATAAAGAAGTAAAAGATTTGTTTGAAAATGAATTTAAAGATATTAACACAGATGATATAATAGAAGAAACTAAAAAAGATGAAAAATGGAATATAGATACTGTAGAAATAAACAAAATAATATTACAAAGAGAAGGATTAAAAGAAGAAAATATAATTGATTCGAATCTTTGTAGTGTATGCAATAAAGACATTATACATTCATTTAGAGTAGAAAAAGAAGAATATGGAGTAGAAGCTGCAATTATAAAAATTAATTAAAAGGAGCAAAAAATGTTTGATAATTGGGAAGAATTAGAAAAATCAATAGAAAATTGTCAAAGATGCAAGCTATGCAAAACAAGGCAGAATATAGTATTTGGCACAGGCAACAAAAATGCTGATATAATGTTCATAGGAGAAGGCCCAGGAGCAGACGAAGATATACAAGGAGAACCATTTGTAGGAAGAGCCGGAAAGCTGATGAACATGGCCTTTCAGATGTTAGGAATAGAAAGAAAAGAAGTATATATTGCAAATATAGTAAAATGTAGACCACCTGGAAATAGAAATCCAGAAGAAGACGAAGCAGAAGCCTGTATGAATTATCTTAGAAATCAAGTGATTTTAGTTAAACCCAAAATAATTGTTTTACTTCGGAAGTGTTGCACTAAAACACATTTTAGGAAAGGAATATGGGATAACAGCTACAAGAGGAAAATTAATAGAAAAGAAAGGAATAAAATATATACCAACTTGGCACCCAGCGGCATTATTAAGAGACGAAAGTAAAAAAATTGATTTTATAAATGATTTAAAATTAATGTTACAAGAATATGAGACTATTAAATAATAGATATTGTTACTAGATATTTAAACTAATTAGTCAAAAGAATTGACCAATAAACAGAAAAATAATACAATATAATAAATTTTATTGTATTATTTTTTAATAATGGAAGGATGAAATAAATGGAAAAAAGTATAAAAGAAAAAACAGAATATTGTTTAAACTGTAAAATAAAACCATGTTCTAATAAAGGATGTCCTTTAGGAAATAATATACCAGAATTTATAAGACTATTAAAAGAAGAAAACTATTTTGAAGCATATAAAACGCTATCTGAAACAACAGTATTGCCAGGAGTATGTGGCAGAATATGCCCACATGATAAACAATGTCAAGGAAACTGTGTTAGAGGAATAAAAGGAGAACCAGTATCAATAGGAGAACTAGAAGTCTATACATTTGATAAGGCAATGGAATTAGGATATAACCTAAAAGATTTATACAAACCAGAAAAAAATACAAATAAAAAAGTAGCAGTAATTGGTGGAGGACCAGCAGGGTTGACATGTTCAGCCTTTCTTGCAAAAAATGGAATAGATGTAACAATATATGAAAAACACGATTATTTAGGAGGAATTTTAAAACATGGAATTCCAGAATTTAGATTATCAAAAGATGTTTTAAAAAGGACAGTAGATAACATTCTAGATTTAGGAATAAAAGTAGAATATAACAAAAAACTTGGAGAAAATTTAGATTTAGAAGACTTGAAAAAAGAATATGATGCAATATTTTTGGGCATAGGAGCAAATATAACAACTAAAATGGGAGTAGTTGGAGAGAATTTAGATGGAGTTTATGGAGGAAACGAACTTTTAGAATATAATTTGCACCCAAATTACGAAGGGAAAAAAGTAGCAGTAATTGGTGGTGGAAATGTAGCAATGGACTGTGCTAGAACAATAAAAAGATTAGGTGCAAAAGAAGTAAAAGTAATTTATAGAAGGGCAGAAGAACAAATGCCTGCAGAAACAAAAGAGATTAAACAAGCTAAAGAAGAAGGAATAGAATTCCTATTTCAAAATAACATTGTAAAAATAATAGGAAAAAATAAAGTAGAAAAATTAGAATTAATAAAAACCGAATTGGTAGAAAAAGAAGGAGAGACAAGAAAAGTTCCAGTAAATATAGAAGGTAGTAATTATGAAATACACATTGATTATGTAATAATGGCACTTGGTTCTACAACGTCAAAAGAAGTAAAAGAATTAGGGCTAAAATTAAATAAATGGGGGAATATAGAAATAGACGAAAATTATAAAACATCAAATGAAAAGATATTTTCAGGAGGAGACTTAGCTGGAATAAAAGGAACTGTAGCATGGGCAGCTAAATCTGGTAGAGATTCAGCAGAACAAATAATTAAGTTTTTGAAAATTAAATAACAGGAAATATACAAAAAAGAACTTTATAAAAAGTTCTTTTTTTGAGGTAGTATAGTATATAACAAAAATCAAAAATGTCTTAATAAATGTAAGTTATTATAATATTAGAAATATTATAATTCTATTTAAAATTTTGTTCTGTTTCTTCTTGAGAAGATTTTCCAAATATTAATTTCTTTAAAAACTTAAAGAATAATACTAGTTTATTTTCTTTTTTAGTTATTACTTTTAAAGCAGTTTCAACTCCACCATTTTCCAAAACATTATATTTATGTTCCAATTGTTCCATCTTATTAATATAATAATCATTAAAGAATGTATATCCTTCAGTAGATCCAATATAATCTTTAAAATGATAAAGTTTTCTTCTATAAACTTCCAATTGTTCCAAATCAGCAATTTTATCAAATTCTCTATCAAAATAGCTTGAAATTATTAAATTTTGAGTTCTCATAAAGGTAACTAAAATTTCTTTCTTCAATTCATCTATTTTTTTAAGCATATTATCAACTTTTTTATTTCTGTCATCAATACTAGCAATTTTGTTGTTCAATTGAATAATATTCTCTTCTTTTTCAAGTAACTCATCAATAGAATTTTGAACAGCTAAAAAAGCTTTTTCTGAAATCAAGTCTGAAATTTTTTTCTTAAAATTATCATTACTATTAATAGTGCTTTCAAATAATACATCTTCACCTGCAATATAAGCCAATTGGGTTACTAAACAACATTCAATTGGATAATATGAAGGACTTGTTGTTTCAAAATTAATATTAAAATATTTAACAGAATCCTTTGGAATACCTATGATTTTTGATGACATAAGTTGAACAGATGCTTCATTTAATCCTAGTCCATAAACTTTAAATTCTGTATAATCACAAAGTCCCATACGTAATAAATAATTTTTCTTGTCTTTTACTTCTTGTATATGATGAATACATTCATGAATTGCGAACTCTTCCAAATCATCTTCTGGTATATGCTCATTAAAATATATTGAACTATTTTTATAAAAATAATTTGCCTCTGCCATACCATCAGGCATTTTAGCTATATACATATTTAATCTTGACAATTTTATAAATAAATTATCTTGATTTAAACCGAAATTAGGAAAAGTATCACATATTCTTGCAGAAATATTTTTAGCAAGAGTATTTACTTTTAAAGTATCTAATTGTTTAATTACTTGAATTCCATTCTTCTTTAACTCTGATTCAATACTCATAATACATCTCCTTAAAGTACAAAAATACTAAATATATTATACACTAAAACTTAATATAAAACATTTCAATAATATTAAAAGTATATTACAGTTGGATTACAAAGAAATGGAAAATTAAATATAAGAAAAGCGTTTTGATAAATTAGTCTATGTCGAATAATGTCGATATTTTTTTGTTGACATCATAGCAACTTGAATATATAATATCAGCAAGAAAGGAGGGATAAAATGGATAGTTCAAACGAAATACTTCTAAAAATTCTTGACAAAGTAAATGAAATGTCAGAAGATTTACCAAAGATAAAAGAACAATTAAATAACATAGAAAAAAGACTAGATAAATTAGAAGAACGAATGAAAAATCTAGAAGAGAGAATGGACAGGCTAGAGGAAAGAGTGGAAAGACTAGAAGAGAGAATGGACAGACTAGAGGAAAGAATGGATAAACTAGAAGAGAGAATGGACAGACTAGAGGAAAGAATGGATAAACTAGAAGAGAGAATGGACAGACTAGAGGAA
>CAWVFT010000030.1:0-3778 GCA_963928635.1 Bacillota bacterium
TAATGCACTACATGCATCATTTAGTAATTTAACTCCATTATTATATCCTTGTGCTCCTTTAAGATATACAGTTCCACTTGTTGCTGATGCTCCATCATTACGATCATCTGTCGAATGTTCTGGCACTAATGTGACTTTTCCTGTTTCCTCGTTTATATCCAATACTCTCCATCTATCTATATTAAATGGTTTGCCGGTGCTACTATCTAAAGTTTTCTCATAACTTGTATTTTCTGGTGAACTACAATATTCAGACTGCCATGGATATGTTCCACTTGGGTTATAGCTTACATATGTTCCTATTTCTAATCCCTCTGGTATTGTTACTCCTGCTTCTCCTGGTTGCCATATATCAGATAATTTTATTTCATATTTTCCTTTTTCTGTCGTTAATATTTTATCATCAAAGTTTGTTCCTGATATATCTCCATAATTATCTGCTATCCTCTCTATGTCTACTTCTGTTGGGTCTTTTCCCATATTTTCTGTCATCTCGTCATATATATCTAGTCGTATCTGTTCTAAAATTTCTGCTTTTTCAGTTTCTTCTTTTGCTTTTGCTGCATTTGATAATATTCCATTGTCTCCTGACAATGCTGCTATTGTTACTGCTGCTAATATTAGTAAAATTATGATTGTAATTACTAATGCAATTAAGGTTATTCCTTTCTCTCTTTTCTTTCTTAAAAATTGCCTCATTTGTTTTATTCCTCCCTCATTTGTTTATTTTTACTTTTTCATTAAGTAAGTAACTTAAAGATTTCTTAATACCTGAAAAACATTTGTATATCGCAGAAATGCGAGATTTTCATACAAATTATATTTTAGAATTTTTAATATTTATCATTAAAAAAGTCTAGCATTTTTTATTGACTTTTCAATAGTTTATTGGTATTATTTAAATATAATTTTAAACTTCAAGTTACTTACTTAATGAAAATATTTTGATTTTATTTGCAATTTTTTTTATTAAAAATTAAAAAAATCCCAGAAATTATATTTTATTTTCCTGAGATTCTTTTATTATTATATAAGAAAACATAGGGATTTTAAGATACGTCCCTAAATCCCTATTCTATTACTTGCAAATTGGCAAATTTCGCCATTAGCCTTTTGTGTCCTACCTTGTCAAAATTGATATCGACTTTTAGATCTTCTCCTTCTGGCTCTACATAGTTTATTGTTCCTTCTCCAAATCTTTTATGATATACTCGTATTCCTGCTTTATATTGTGACAAGTCTACTTCTGTTTGATTATTATTTTTCCCTATACTATTTAAGAAACTTTCTGCTGTTCTAAATACAAAATTATTTTCTTTTTGTTTTGCTGACATAGGCTCTTTTGAAATGCTGTCTGCGTTTTCTATTTTATATGTTTTTATTTTTGAAGCGTTTTGACTTCCATATGTCCAACTATATTTTGAGTCTTTAAATATATTATTTGTGTTGTCTTCTTTATTGTTATTTTCAAATACTTCTTCATAGCCATCTAGTAATTCCTTTGGTATTTCGTTTAGGAATCTTGATACTGGATTATAGCTTGTTGAACCAAATATTGTTCTCTTTTGACTACATGTTAAAAATAGATATTGTTTTGCTCTTGTTATTCCTACATAACACAAACGTCTTTCTTCTTCCATGTCTTTTGGTTCAAACATAGATTTTGAGCCAGGGAAAATTCCTTCTTCCATTCCTACTAAAAATACTACTGGAAATTCTAGTCCTTTTGCACTATGTAATGTCATTAGTGTAATGCTATCGTCTGTTTCTTCCATGTCATCTATGTCACTTGATAATGTTATTCCTTCTAAGAATTCGCTTAATCCATTATCTGCTGATTCTTCTTCAAATTCCATTGCTACTGTTAAAAATTCTTCTAAGTTTTCTATTCTATTTTCTGCTTCTATTGTATTTTCATCTTCTAATGCTTTTGTATATCCTGTCTTTTTTAGTGTTTGTTTTATAAGTTCTGATATTACTAATTCGTCTTTTTTGCTTCGCAATTCTTCTATTACATTTATGAAATCTCTTGAGTTTAAAAATACTCTATTTAGCCCATATTTATCTGCATCTTTTATTACTTCATACATTGATATTTCATTTACATTTGCTATTTGCTCTACATTTTCTAAGCTTGTCTTTCCTATTCCTCTTTTAGGCTCATTTATAATTCTTTTTAAGCTTAAGTTGTCTGAAGGATTTTGTATTAATCTTAAATATGAAATTATGTCTTTTATTTCTTTTCTTTCATAGAATTTTAGTCCACCTACTATTTTATATGGAATGTCTTCTCTTCTTAGTATGTCTTCTATAGCTCTTGACTGTGTATTCATTCTGTACAAAACTACAAAGTCTGAATATTTAAAATATTCTTCTCTCCTTAATCTATTTATTTGCTCAACTATAAATGATGCTTCATCATATTCGTTTTCCGCTTGGTATACTTTAGGCAAGTTTCCTATTTCGTTTTCTGTCCATAATTCTTTTTTATATTTTACTTCATTGTTCTTTATTACTGCATTTGCTGCTTTTAAGATATTTCCTGTACATCTATAATTTTGCTCTAGCTTTATTATTTTTGTTCCTGGAAAATCTTTTTCAAAGTTTAAAATGTTAGATATATCTGCTCCTCTAAAGCTATATATACCTTGGTCATTATCTCCAACAACTGTAATGTTTCCATGTACAGATGCCAACATTTTTACTAATGTAAATTGTGATTTATTTGTGTCTTGATATTCATCTACTAATACATATTTAAATTTATTAGCATAATATTCTAATACATCTTCATTTTCTTTTAGTATTTTAATTGTATAATTTATTATATCATCAAAATCTATTGCATTATTTTCTTTAAGCCTTTTTTGATATAGTTGATATATTCCTGAAATTTTTTCTTTTCTGAAGTCTCCTTTTGCTCTTACAGCATATTGCTCCGGTTCTAACATTTCGTTTTTGGCATTACTTATTTCTGTTAAAACACTTCTATCTGTGAATAATTTATCATCGATGTTTAAGTCTCTTAAACATGTTTTTACTAAAGTTCTTTGATCTGACGTATCAAATATTATAAATGAAGTCTCGAAACCCATTCTATCTATAAACCTTCTTAGTATACGCACACAAATAGAATGAAATGTTCCCATCCAGATATCTTTTGCATCATCTCCAACTATTGCAGAAATTCTTTCTTTCATTTCGTTTGCCGCTTTATTTGTAAATGTTATTGCTAATATGTTCCAAGGCAATACGTCTTTTTCTTTTATTAAATACGCTATTTTATGTGTTAATACTTTGGTTTTTCCGCTTCCTGCTCCTGCTATTACTAAGCATGGTCCTTCTGTATTTATTACGGCTTCATATTGTTTATCATTTAATCCTTTTAATAATTCATTTTCTGGCATTTTTTCTCCTCTTCCTTATTTGAATTTAGTATTTATTTTCTACTTGTTTTTTACTTTTATTTTCTTTGTTTCTATATTTTTTGTTTTGCTTTTATCTTTCATCAAAACTCTGTTTGTATTTTACTATAAATTTTTTAAAAAATCAATAGAAAAAAAGATAATCATTTCTTTTACTATATTTTCAATTTTATTTCTACTTTTACCAATTTAGTATATAACTTACGTTTTTTAATTTTTAATATGAAAAAAAGCACCACATATGTGGTGTTTCTTCCATTTTCTAAATTTCTCAAAATCCGTTTCTGCAAAACGCATTTTGCAAATTCTTCGAAAAATTCCATCTTAACGTCTTGCAGTCGTTAAGACCTTTT
>CAWVFT010000031.1:0-9747 GCA_963928635.1 Bacillota bacterium
TCTCCTTCTTCTTCTTCTCCTTCTTCTGTAATTGGTAATAAAACTATATATTCTTCATCCTCGTAATCTATTAAATCTAAAAATTCAAATCTAACCTCATTACCATTTTCGTCATTTAATATAATTACATTATCTAAATCTTCTCCTTCAAAATTTTCGTTTTCGTCCATAATACTCTCCTTTCATTAATTTATTTATAATAATTTATAATATTAATATCTACATTTTTTCATTTAATATGCAAAACTTAAATATAATATACATTATTTAACAAAAAACTTCAATACTTCTTTTTCATTTTTGTAAATTTTTTCTGTTTCGTATAAATAAATCTCCGATTACATTTTTTATCTTTATTTTGAAACATATCGTTTTAAATATGCTTCTAAAATATATACTGCTGAAATTGTATCCACTATTTCCTTTTTCTTCGATTTATTTATATTTAATAAATTCATAGTTTTATGTGCTTCTACTGTAGTTAGTCTTTCATCCATTGTATCTATTTTTAAATTATTGTATTTGCATTTTAATTTATGAATAAATTTTTCTGTTTGTTCTGTTCTCTGTGATTTTGTTCCATTTAAATTTAATGGCAAACCTACAACAATTGTATCTATATCATATTTTTCTAATATTTCATCTAGTCTTTTAAGCACAATTTTATCAGAATTTTTTCTTTGAATAGTTTCTAAACCTTGTACTGTTATATTTAATTCATCTGTAATTGACACTCCTACTCGTGCATCTCCATAATCGATTCCAAGTATTCTCATTATTCTTCAATTCCTATATAATTTTTAACCATTTTTTCTAATAATTCGTCTCTTTCTATTGTTCTTATTTTATTTCTAGCATCTTTATAACTTGTTATATATGTAGGATCACCAGATAAGATATATCCTACTAATTGATTTATAGGGTTATATCCTTTTTCTTGTAATGCCTCATATACTTCTTTTAGTATTTCTTTTGTTTTAGCATTTTCTGCTTTTTCCACTTCAAAACTCATAGTCTTATCAAAATTCATAATTCACTCACATTCCTTTCTTAAGGTACAAATTAAGTTGGAAAAGAATTAAATTTTAGTAATTTCACTTTCTTTTTTATCTGCATTATCTAAGTAAGCTTCTAATTTTTTTAATAATTCTTCCAAACCTGTTCCTTTATAGTATGTACCTAAAACTAAATTTAAAATAGGTTTTACCTGCTGTCCTTTGATAACTTCGCCATCTTCATCCTTAAGACTTATTACTGTATTTTCTATAGTTGATTTTATATCATTTAGAAAATCTGCTACACTTTGTATACTTACTCCTGAAAATGCAATAACAAATTTAGGTCCCATATATCTTACAAATACATATGTATCTGCTATATTTTCTTTTACGATTCTACTTATTTCAGTTACTACTTTATTTCCAAGTTCTCTTGAATATTTTTTATTTATTGCTTCCAAATTATTTATTCTAAACATACATATTGTAGAAGTAGTATATTCATCTATAATTCTTTTTCCTTCACCATATAAATATTCTTCTGAATTTAATCCTGTAAATAAGTCTTTTCTTACAATTGCCTCTAATGTTCTTTGATGAGTCACTGTTTTTAAAACAGATACAATATTTTCTTTGATTACTTCTAATACTGTTGTATCGACATTATCAAAATCATGTGGTGTTCCACTTTCTATTATCCAATAACCTATATAAACATTATCTATATATAAAGGGAAAAATATTGCCGATTTTGCTCTTCCAAACTCCATTTTTTGATATGGTAGTCTTTCATTTTCGTTATTTACAGTAACATATTTTGGTATTCCTGAAGATATACTATCTTTAAACATTTCAACTTCTTGAAGACTTTTTAAAGATTCCCAGTGTCTTTGATCAACATTTGAAGCTTTAATTATATATTCTGATCCATCAAAGACTACTATTGTTGAGTATTTTATCTCATATTTTTCTATTAATATTTCATTTATCTTTTTAATTTTATCATCTACTGATGAAGTTTCTCCTACTGCATTCATAAAATCTTGAACCACAGATAAATTTGTAATCTTCTGGTTTATATTTTTAAAAGTTTGTATTTTTTTATGAATACTCAAATTATATATTATTAAACCAACTACTACAATTATTAGTATTACAACAATTGCTATAAGCACGTCTTTTTCCCCTTTCTACAAAATTAATATTTCCTCATTCTATTTAATGTTGAATTAATGCTAGGTGAAAACCCATTATTACTAACTGCTGGTGGTTTATATGTTGATTTTCCAGAAATCAAAGGATATACTACATTTGCCAATTCAGTTAGTGATTGCATAATATTTTTTGGATATCTTTTTAAAGATATTTCACAGTCTACTAATGATCCTAAATAATTAGCATATACTTCTTCATCAAATGGAATTGATATATATTTTATCAAAGTTCTATCAAATAACTCTGTCATATATGACATTGCTGGATCATTATAATATGCCATTCCTCCTATAATTGCCTGCTCATTTACTCCTCTTACTTTAACAACCTTATTTAATACTATTTTTAACTTTGTTTCATCTAATATATTTTTAGCTTTTAGTTCTCTTAAGAAAGCCGTTAATGGTTGTATTGTTAATACATCCATAGATTGTACTAAATATATTTCTTGTGCTTGTTTAAAATAGTCAAATGGTGTATTGAAATCACAGTCAATTAATACTAAAGAATGATTTTTAACTAATGTTTCTAGAATTTGTCCAGAATATTTTATATCTTCACTTTCATTAGGTAATTCTGTATAAACTGTCAAGTTTTTGTTTGCTTTTATTCCATTTGCTTGCCCTTGAATTAATCCATTTATGCTTTGAGAAGATATTTTTCTTAATTCTTCTTCGTTTTTAGTATAAATATAATATGAATTTCTATTTTGTGTTGTATCCAAAATTGCTGTATTAATGCCATTTCCAGAAAGTATTTGAGCTATGTTATTTACTATAAATGATGTACCATTTTTACTTGTTCCAACAAAACAAGCTATTTTTTTATCTGATGTTAATAAGTTTGAAATATCTACATTACTAATTTCTTCATAAGATGAGTCTTTAACTAAATGATTTTCTATATTATTGCTTTCATATTCATTATCTTCTTCAGCAATTCCTGGCAATGAGATATTTTCGTCTTGCTTACTATCATAATCTTCGAATCCTGGTAATGTTGTATCATTTTCTGGTACATTATTATAATCTTCAACCTCTGGTAAAATTGCATTATCTTCAGAAACATCGTTATAATCTTCAAATCCTGGTAGAATTGCATTGTCTTCAGAAGTATCGTTATAATCTTCAAAACCTGGTATTTCAATTTTTTCTTCTATATTATCTTTTTCTGATTTCAACTCTTCAAATCCAGGAAGAACAGTATTATCTTCTATTTTTTGTTGTTTTGGAGGTCTTCCTCTTCCTCTTTTTGGTTTTTGTTCTATTTCTTGTTCACTTACTTGTTTTTTAGGTGGTCTACCTCTTTTTTTCTTTGGTGCTACTGCTACTATATTTTCCTTGTTTATTTCTTCATTAGAAATACTTTGAGTAGTGTTATTTATTTCAGTCATATTATTTAGCTCATTATTATTTATTGTTTGCTCTTTAGTGTCTACTACTTCTTCTTGCATTTTTCCAGAATCTATTTCTTTTTCTATTTTATCAAAATCATTTTGTACTTGTTCCGTTTTAGGAACAGCTTTAGTCAACCTTTTTTTACCTTCCATCTTTACTGCAGATGGTATTACCACTGGGTTTGTCATGATGTTTTCATGATCTTTAAGTTTTAATAATTTTTCAGTAGTACCTTTATTTACTTTTTCAACATTTTCTGGTTTTCTTAAATCTTTTGATACCTTTTTATTATATGATATTAGTTGTTGATATTTAGTAGAATTACCTTCTAAAACTGCTCGCACATTAAGTGGTAAGAATTTGCATATAACCTTTAGTTGTGTATCATTATATTGTGCTGCAATATTATCAAAGCTTTCCACATATTTTTCTTCATTTTTTCCTAATCTCTTGAAATGTGCTAATATATTTTGTATTTCTACTTCACTAACATCATTTTCATTTTCTGGTTTATAATTTACATCTTCTGATTCAATTTTATAATATGTTTTTGCATCTCTTTTTGAACGTGGCTTACGTATCAAATTACATACTTCTTCTATACTTCTATCATTTCCAATTACTGCATTGTAAATTCCTATTCCAAAAAATTTAGATAGCATTTGATCTGATTTAGTTCTTCTGTCAGTACAAATAAGTATTATAGGTATAATATCCCCATCTTGATTAAAAGCTTCATCACTAATTCCATCTAATTTTTCGAAAATAAATTTATCAATTTGACCATATTGAGTATGTGAAAAAGTTTCTAAATCTTCACTTATAACTATTCTATCATAAGTTTTATCTCTTTGTAATTCTTTAAAAATAGCATTAAAGTAATATACATTTTTATAAGAAATAATCTCTTTATATTGTTTTTGATATTTTTTTACTATAGATTCTGATATTTCTTCATTACTTACAGCAAATAAGACTTTCATTTGTTACCCCCTTCCAAATTTAACGAACACTGCAAATGCAAGTGGTAAAATTTGGCATATGATTAATATTGTTACAAAAGAAACTATTAGTGCCATACCTTTCTCCAAAGTGTCTAGTTTTCTTATACCTATTACATATTTATGTATTGCACCAATTGCTATACCTAAGAAACAAAATGGAATACTATAGATTCTTATTATATTCAATATATATGCTACCATTCCATATGTATCATCACCATATTTTGCTTGATAATCTTCTAGTGATTTTGCCTGATTATCTTTTATTTCTATTAATTGGCTTTCTGTTTTATCGTCTATTACTTCATTTGCTGCTAGAGACATATTTCCAATTAAGAAAAAGCTAAAAAGCAAAAATATTATTGAAAGAAATATTATCTTTTTCTTCATTATTAAAAGCCCCTTTCTTTATTTTAATATTCAAAATAATCCTATAATAATACTTACTCCTATATCATACAATAACTTTAGAAAAATAGCAAGAAAATTTACAAAAAAACTACAATTTATTATATAAATACTGCATTTGCTTATACACACCATTTGCCCAATTTTTATCTGATGCATATTTTTTATTTACACCAGAAAGAGTCGGAGCCGTATAATACTGTCCTGTAGCTTTTTCTCCACCATATATGCTTGTACCTTTTGGGTTTAAATAATATTTAACAAAAACTCTTGCTATTAGGTCTATACTTTCTGAATAATCAGAAAATGTATATGCTCCGTTATATGGGTTTGAATCATATGCTCCATATCCAAACAAATTATACTTATTCTTAGATATCCTAGATGTTCCCCAACCGCTTTCGTGTATTCCTACTGCTGCAACAAATAAACCATTTACATTATATTGTTTTTCTATATAATAAAAATATTCTGCATTATCTTGAAACACATTATTTACATCTTTATCATCAGTTAATACTTTTTTAAATTGTTCTAAACTTAGCCCACTTGGTCTATTTAAATTCATATCAAAGCTTAATTTTTGTATGTTTGAATTACTTGAATTTGATGTTTGTCCACCTGTTGTTTTAATGTTATCTTCTTCTTTATAATCTGGTTCTAAGTATGTAGTACATTCTTGTTCAACCCAACCTTCTATACTACTAGACAAAACCCTATACCAGTTTTGAGTAATTTCTAGAATTTTAAGTTTCTCATTTGTTTTTAATGTTGCAACTTTTTTTGAATCCATATTTGGCTCTGTCATGACCGACAACATATCTGATGTAACAAATACATTTTCACCAACTTTTACTTTCTTGTTACTTGTGGTTTTTCCTCCTCCTATTTCAACAACCTTATTTAAAGTTGCTTTTGTTATTGTTGCTCCGATTTGCTCTTCTGAAATTAACTGTTCATCTTGATAAGTTCTCTTTATTGTTACTTCTTGTGTCCCTTTTCTCCCTTCTTTAGTAACATATGATATGCCTTTTGGTATATCTGTATTTACTTTATATGTTGTTAAATATTCTAACTCTTGTTCTTCTTTAGTTATTTCTTCTTTATATCCTGGTTTAGAATTTTCTTTAATTATATTTTCTATATCTATTTCATTTGCTTCACTTATTTTTATGTTTTCTGTTTCTGCAACAGTTTCTTTAGCATATGTTGCATTATTTGTAAAATATAAGTTATAAAACATAAACATATATAATAAAATAATTATGGCAATAAAAAAGTATATTATATTTTTTATACTTATCTTAATTTTATGTCTTTTTTCTTCTTTTGCATTCATTTAACATCACCTGTCTATATTTTAATATTTATGCAGTTTTTTGTCAATTTTTAGAGAATATATTTTTTTGGGAATTTTTTGAATATGCTTTAATCTAAGTCTTGATTTTGTAACGAAAATGTAATATTATATTATTACCTTAACTATGAAAGGAATCTAAAGATGAAAAATAACAAAAAAACAGCTAAATCTAATAAAAAATTAGTTAAAATTGATACTAAAAAATTTATTTTATCATGTGTAGCTTTTTTTTTAATAATTATTTTGTGTTTTCTTTTATATTATTTTATTTCTAATAATATAAAAAACAATAATTATGAACATTCAATTATATCTTTTGCAGAAAAAAACAAAAATAAAGTCTTTTCTATTGACGAAATAGTATTTTTTAGCAGTAGCGATTCAAAAAATAAATCCAGCAGTAAAACTAATTTCACAATAGAAAATTTATATGCTTATACTGACATTGCTCTTTTTATAAATAATAATTCTAATGAAAATAATTTAGAAAACACTTTAAAAGAAGTAAGTATTGATAATATAAGTTTTACAAAATCACCAACTATGCGGAAACCCAAAATTATATTATAAAAACTTAAATTCTTTTGCAAATAGCACTATTGATGAAAATAATCTTATTACTGAAACTTTGAACTTTGAGATAACTTCTGAAAATACCGCAGATTTATCAAAACCTATATTATACAATAATTGTGCAAATCCTATTGTTTTATCATATGTTAATGATAATATTAAATCTGATTATACAATTACAGATACAAGCATTCCAATAGTATATGACGGTTCTCTTCTTCAAAGATGTAATATAACACTAGAATCAATTTCTTGTACCCTATCATTTGATATTAATATAACAAATAATAAAAATCAAAAATTTAAGGCTACTATTTATTTTGATATTCCTTATCAAAATGAATCTTCTTCTATTTATGATGGAAGTATAACATTGAAAAAAGATGTAAATTATAATTTTTATAGATATGAATAATTTATTTAATCTATACTATAATATATTATTTTTGAGTGAGCTTGTGTGGGGACCGACAAATTATAAGCTGTTACAAAATTTTCGCAAGTAAATTTTGTTTACAGCTTGTTATGCAGTTGGGACGAACGAAAAAATAATATATTATAGTATAACTAATATTATTTATAACTCCTAATTAATAAAATAGAAAGGTGGTGATCTTATGGAAAAAAGTATGCCAGTTGTAGAAAAACTAAAAACTAAATATCACAAATGCGAAGAAGTAACAAATTTTAAAGATATGCTTGAAAGGTCTGCAGAAATTTATAAAACAAGAACTGCTTTTAAATTAAAGGACAAGGATGGCAAAATATATAGTCAAACATATGAAAGTTTCAAAAATGATGTTTTTGCACTAGGAACAAAATTAATTGAAAAAGGTCTATTAGGTAAAAGAATTGCGGTTATTGGTAAAAATTCATATACTTGGGCAGTCTCATACTTAGCAGCCTCTATTGTTGGTATTGTTGTTCCATTAGATAAAGAACTTCACACAGACGATATCATAAACTTTTTAAATGTATCTGAATCTACTTGTATGCTTGGTGATGATAAAAATATTAGAGGCTTGTTTGAAAAATTTGAAAATTTAGAAAATCAAAATATTATTTTCATTAATTTTGATGACAAAGATAATTTAAAGAACAACTTTTCTTACTCTTCAGAGCTAAAAGAAGGATATTCTCTTTTAGAAAAAGGAAATAAAGAATTTGAAAAAATTAAAGTTGACCCTGATGAAATGAGAATCTTGCTATTCACATCTGGTACTACTGGTAATGCAAAAGGTGTTTGTTTATCTCAAAGAAATATTTGCTCAAACATTTTATCAACATATGGAATTGTAAAGGTACTTCGTAAAGATTTATTTTTCTCTGTTCTTCCTTTACATCACACTTACGAATGTACTCTAGGATTTTTATTACCAATTTATAGTGGTGCAAGCATTTGCTATTGTGAAGGTTTAAGACATATTTTGCAAAATATAAATGAATTCCACCCTTCTGTTATATTATGCGTTCCTTTACTTTTAGAAAATGTCCATAAAAATATAGTTAAAAATATGAATAAAACATTACCTAAAAAATATCAAAAAGAAAATGAAAATCCTTTTGATGATTTACCTATTATAATTAAACAAATTGTAAAAAGAAAAATTAAAAATACTTTAGGTGGTAGACTTCGTGTATTTATTGTAGGTGCTGCAAGTATAAACCCTAATATTATTAAAGATTTTGATAATTGGAACTTAAATACTTTACAAGGTTATGGTTTAACAGAATGTTCTCCACTAGTCGCAGGTAATACTGATTTTTATAAAAAAGATGATAGTGCAGGTCTTCCTATTCCTAATGTTGAATACAAAATTGATAATCCAAATGATATTGGCGTTGGAGAAATATTAGTTAAAGGTCCTAATGTTATGCTTGGCTATTATAATATGCCTGAAGAGACTAACAAAGTTTTAAAAGATGGTTGGTTCCATACAGGAGATCTTGGAAAAATTGATGAAAATGGATATTTATATATAACTGGCAGATGCAAAAGTGTTATTGTTACTAAAAACGGAAAAAATATTTATCCTGAAGAAGTTGAATATTATTTAAATGATAATCCTTTAGTTTCTGAATCTTTAGTATTAGGAATTAAAAAAGATAATGATGACGAAACATATGTTAATGCTCAAATTCTTCCTAATATTGAAGCTATTACAGAGTATTTAAAAGGTTCTGTTCCTACTAAATCAGAGATTAAAAAATTGATGTCTGACGTAGTATCTAGTGTAAATAGCAAATTACCTAATTATAAGCACATTAAGAATTTTATCGTTAGAGATAAAGAATTTGAAAAAACTACTACTCAAAAAATTAAAAGATATGGTAATAATATGAAGATAGAAAAATAGATATTTTACTAAGCAAAAAACACCTTCTAAAAAGGTGTTTTTTGCTATTGTATAAGGAAAAGTCGGCTTTTTAAATTATATGTCGATTTTTCCTTATTTTTGTGTATGTTGGAAAATTAGCAACATCCTCCTCTATTTCCTCCACAACAGCAGCAGATTAATATTATAAGGATTAATATCCAGCAGCAGTCATCACCAAATCCAAAACCACCACATCCTCTGTTTTCTGGCATAGTCTAGACCTCCTTTCGAAAACTTTTTTCTTTCTTTTGTTGTTCCTTTGTATAATATATGATATGGTGGTAAGTTGAATTTGGTTACTACATTAATTGAATTTAAATTAAAATTAAGGTATAAACAAAAAAAGACTTAACAGAATTTTTCTGTAAGTCTTGTTTGGTGGCTTCAAGTGGAATCGAACCACTGACACGAGGA
>CAWVFT010000032.1:0-51501 GCA_963928635.1 Bacillota bacterium
TCTTTTTTTCCTTTTCTTTTAAAGAAATTTATTATGCCTTCAAACATTCTTTTTTATACCTCCATGCTATATTTATTTTTATTATTACTATAATTTTTTAAAGAATCTTTTTAATTTTGCTAAAAAACCTTTTTCCCTTCCTGGAATTGTAACTTCTATTTTTTCTCCTAAAACTCTTTTAGCAATTTCCATATAAGCTTTTCCAGATGGAGCTTTTTTGTTTTGAATTACAGGTTCACCTTTATTGGTTTGTGTAATTATATATTCGTCATCTGGTACAACACCTATCAAATCTATTGATAATAAGTCAACAATGTCTTCTACATCCATCATTTCGCCTTTTCTAACCATATTTGGTCTAATTCTATTGATAACTAACTCTGGATTTTTAATATCTGATGATTCTAACAGACCTATTATTCTGTCAGCATCTCTAATTGCAGATATTTCTGCTGTTGTTACTACTATTGCACGGTCTGCACCTGCTATTGCATTTTTAAATCCTTGTTCTATTCCTGCTGGGCAATCTATTAATATGTAATCAAATTCTTCTTTTAGTTTATCTGTAAGTTCCTTCATTTGTTCTTCATTTACTGCACTTTTATCTCGTGTTTGAGCAGCTGGAAGTAGGTATAATTCTTTAAATCTTTTATCTTTGATAAGAGCTTGTCTTAATTTGCATTTTTCTTCTACAACATCAACAATGTCATATACTATTCTATTTTCTAGACCCATTACAACATCTAGGTTTCTTAATCCTATGTCTGTATCTATTAATGCTACTTTTTTTCCTTCTACTGCAAGACTTGCTCCAAGGTTTGCAGTTGTTGTTGTTTTTCCTACTCCACCTTTTCCGGATGTTATTACGATTACTTCTCCCATACTTTTCCTCCTTAGGCTTTTAAAAACACTATTTTTATTTTATATATAATATAATGAAATTGAACAAAAGTCAATTGTTTAACATAAAAAATAGCAAGTTTTTCTTGCTATTTTTACTAAAATATAATTTATAACTATTTTAAAAATAAAGTGACACGCCATTTAGTTTAAGAATAAAGTGGCTCGGAATCCATAACCAGAATTGGCATAGCTGGAAACAAGATCCCAACGAAGACCTGCGGGGATAGCGCCATCATTGCAATTACCTCCACGAAACACGACCGTCTCAGAAAGATTAGGGTTTAACTCTGTAGTAAATTCAGTTACATTTCCTCCCATATCATATATATTACATGATTCTGTTGTTAATCCTGTATTTAATCTTTGAGATATTCCTGCTTCCTTTATCACATTTCCATTTTTACCTACGACCTGTTTACTTTTCCAGTTTCCATTATATTTACTTATATTACTTCCATAATCTGATGATTCTGGCTTACTCTCTATAAAGCTTAAGGCTGTATCCCATGCATAACTTGAACATAAATATGATGTTGCATTATTTCCACCTTCTATTCCTTGAGCTAGGTTATATGAATCTATCCATCTAACCTCTGCGTATGGTTCTTTATTTTGCTGTATTACTGCTTTATTATTTTCTTTCCCAACTTCATATCTTCCTATATAAAATCCACCATATTTTTCGATGCTTTTTATTTCTGCGTTTACTTGTTCTACTATTTTTTTTGATACTTCTTCATTTACTCCATTTGCTAAATCTACCTCTGAATATTGCACATCTTCATCTAATAATGTTAATTCATCTCTTATTGCTTTTGTTTCAGTATCATTTTCGATGGTCCATTTTGTTGTTTCTCTTTTGTATTGTAATGTGCTATTTGCTCCATCTGTTGTACATGGTATCCATACATATTGATTATAATTTTCTTGTACATCTAAGTATCCATTTCCATCTGAGTCTGCTGTCCAAATATCATTTGCCATTTCTGAACCTTCTGGAATATAATATATTACTAATCCATCATCAATAGATGTTTCTCCATTTATATGTGATACAGTATATCCTTCTGGTATTTTTGCAGTTTTATTAGTTTCATCATCTTTATAAATATATTTATCATTTGTTGCAGTTTCTCCAGGTTGTAATGTTTCGATATCTAAATATATTACAGTATTTGTATTTGAATTATAATAATATCCATTATAAAAATGAGAGCTTTGCTCTAACTCAATTTGATTCTGCCCATCTGTATAATCAATATTTTCAGGAATATCTTTTGTAGTCTCCCATATATATTGAATATCACTAGTATCATCTATAGTATCTGCTTGAGTTGTAGATACAACTATTTTATCTTCGTCATTTCTACCTATAAAATAATATCCATCTGGGATTTTAATTCCATCTATATATCTAAAATCAACTAAATCATTATTAGGAGAAGAATAATCGGTATAATATATTTTAGTTGCGTTTCCTTCTTTAGCAGTAATGCCACCTAATAAAAAGATATTATGAGTGACTTTATTTATAACATATAAATCTGGATAATATTCAGTTACTGTGTCACTATTTTTAACTTTTTCATAATCTTGACCATAATGCAAAGTTAAGCCATCAAATACTTGTAAATCTAATACATAAAATTCTTCCAAATTTTGTTTTTCTACGTCATTAAAAACAGATTCTATCTCAGATGACATTTTAGATATTCTTACTTTTGCAGGAATACTTCCATATTCGTTATAATAATTTAAAACTTTACTTCTTAGATTTTGAATATCATTTTTAAGATTAGAATAGTTTCTAATATAAATACTATCTCTAGCATTATATATTAAAATACCTGTTATTAAGATAATTATTAGAACAGCTATAACTAAAGAGATAAGTGTTATACCTTTTTGATTTTTAATATTTTTTTTCATCATTAGCAATCTCCTTTATTTTAAACTAAAACAATAGATTTAACCTTTACAACTTTTTTTTCAATTGTTTAATTTCTTTAATTTCTCTAAATAAAGTATCAATAGCATCTTTTTTGTTTATGTATGCAGTATTTATTTCTTCCAAAACGTTCATATAATTTTCTGGAGTTTCACCTTTTCGTAAAAATATTTTCATTCCTTCTAAATAGTAATTTTTCTTTTTATCTGTATTAGATTTGTTACGTTTGATATCATATTTTTGAATTTGCCTTAATCGTTTTAATTCATCAGATAATTCATCAATATAGTCTATCGTACATGAAATTTCGTATTCAATATCATTTATAACGACATCCATAAGAGCTTTTACTATAATAGGGTTATCCCTTCCTAATTTAGCATTTTCAGATAGAGCATTAAGAGCTTCTGAAGCAGGAATATCTTCATGTGGCTTAGTATTATCTATTAAGATTTTTAAAGTATCAGTAATACCAATATGTGATTTATATTGCCTTTTGCTAACAATTGCATCATACTCATCAGCTACACGAATAATTTGTCCTTCATAAGGAATATCTTTTTTTGTAAGTCCTTTAGGATATCCAGAACCATCTAATGCTTCGTGATGATAAATTGGTCCAGCAGCATAAGGTCTTAACTTTTCATCATTCATACAGATATTGTAGCCAATAGTAGTATGAGTTTTCATTATTTCAAACTCTTCATCAGTAAGCCTTGCTGGCTTTTGCAAAATTTCTTGAGGAATAAATTGTTTACCAATATCATGCAAATATGCACATATTGTACAGTATTCTATAAAACCTCTTTTACAATGCAATTTTTCACATATACGACAGGTAAGATTTGCAACATTTTCAGAATGTTTCCTAGTAAAAACATCTAAACTACCTAAAACATTTAATTGATATTGCATAGTTTTATCTAAATTATATGATTTTAAATTTGTTGGGTCATAAAAATTAAATTCTTCTTTCATGATTAAACTCATTCCTTAATATTTATTTTAATCTAGTATATTATTTTTTTCTTTTTTTTTCAAGAGAAAATAAATAAAAAATATTATAATAGCAATGGTTTTAGTAAAATAATTTAAAAGACCATTATCTAGTAATATAGATATGAATTTTAATTACTGTAAGCCTTGAAAAATCAATATATTTATGATAATATAACTAAAGAATTGGAGGAAGAAAAATGTACAGAACAAAAACATGTGGAGAATTAAATATAAAAAACGTTGGAGAAAATGTTGAATTATCTGGATGGATACAAAAAATAAGAGACTTGGGTGGAATGATTTTTATAGATTTAAGAGACGAATTTGGAATAACACAAATCGTTATTAATGATGAAAAATTACAAACAGAAATTAAAGAATACACAACAGAAAGCTGTATCCATGTAGAAGGAGAAGTAGTAGAAAGAAGTAATAAAAATAAAAATATATCAACAGGTGAGATAGAGGTTATTGCAAAAAAAATAGAGATACTTGGAAAATGCAAAAATATACTTCCATTTGAGATTAATACAGACCAAGAAGTTAGGGAAGATTTAAGACTAGAATACAGATTCTTAGATTTGAGAAATGAAAAATTACACAATAATATCTTATTAAGATCTAAAATATTAAAAACATTAAGAGATAGAATGGATGATCTAGGATTTACAGAGGTACAAACGCCAATACTTGCAAACTCTTCACCAGAAGGAGCAAGAGATTATCTAGTTCCAAGCAGATTAAATCCAGGAGAATTTTATGCATTGCCACAAGCACCTCAACAATTTAAGCAATTACTTATGGTAGGTGGATTTAATAAATATTATCAGATAGCACCATGTTTTAGAGATGAAGACCCAAGAGCTGATAGGGCACCAGGAGAGTTTTATCAACTAGATTATGAAATGAGCTTTGCAACGCAAGAAGATGTTTTTAGAGTTATGGAAGATGTTGTGCCATATACTTTTGAGAAATTTACAAATTGGAAAGTTGATAAAGGACCTTTTATTAGAATTCCATATAAAGAAGCAATGGAGAAATATGGAATAGACAAACCAGATTTACGAAATCCACTAATCATACAAGACGTAACTAAACTATTTGAAGATACAGAGTTTAATGCATTCAAAGATAAAACTGTAAAAGCAATAATAGTAGAAAATGGGGCAGAGCAAGGAAGAAAATTCTTTGATAAAATGAATGATTTTGCAGTAGAAGAATGTGAAGCAAAAGGCTTGGCTTGGGTCAAATTTGATAATAGTGGAATAATGCAAGGTGGAATTGCTAAGTTTATAACAGAAGAAATGACAGATATTTTACAAAAAGAATATAATTTAAAAAAGAATTCAGCTATTTTCTTTATAGCAGATGAATTTACTAAGGCTCAAAAAATAGCAGGATTAGTAAGAATAGAACTAGGGAAAAGGCTAGATTTATTAGAAAAAAATGTATACAGATTTTGCTTTATTGTTGATTTTCCAATGTATGAATTATCAGATGAAGGAACTATAGACTTTAGTCATAATCCATTTTCAATGCCTCAAGGTGGATTAGAAGCATTAGAAAATAAAGACCCATTGGATATTTTAGCTTATCAATATGACTTAGTATGTAATGGTTATGAAATGGCGTCAGGAGCCGTTAGAAATCACAATCCAGAAATAATGGTAAAAGCATTTGAAATAGCAGGATACACAGAAGAAGATGTTAAATCAAGATTTGGAGCATTATATAAGGCTTTCCAATATGGAACACCACCTCATGCAGGAGCAGCACCTGGTATAGATAGAATGATAATGCTTATTGCAGATTCTCAAAATATTAGAGAAGTAATTGCATTTCCTAAAAATAAAAGAGCAAGAGATTTATTAATGAATGCACCATCTGTTGTAAGTGAACAGCAATTAAAAGATGTACATATTAAATTAAGAGAAGAAAAATAATTTGTAAAAAAAACATTATGAAACTAAAAATGTAAATAAAGCAATGAAAAGAAACATTGAGAGATTTCCAGAAGATTTTTGTTTTCAATTAACTGAACATGAATTTAAAAATTAATAAGGAATTTATCTAACATAAGTAATAAAAAAGAAAAGAAACCCTTTGTTCTGTAACAACATAGGGTTTCTGTAAGACTTTCCGAGATTTTGGAAAATCGTATTGTAATTATCTCTTTGAAAATTGTGGTGCTTTACGAGCTTTCTTAAGACCATATTTCTTTCTTTCTTTCATACGAGGATCTCTTGTTAAAAATCCATTTGATTTTAAAGCTGGTCTATATTCAGAATTAGCTTCATTTAAAGCTCTAGCTATTCCATGTCTAATAGCTCCTGCTTGACCTGTAAAACCTCCACCTTTAACTGTACAAATAACGTCATATTTAGATGTAGTATTAGTAACTGTTAATGGTTGTCTTACTATAACTTTTAAAGTTTCTACTCCGAAAAAATCATCAATGCTTTTTCCATTAATAGTAATTTTTCCAGAACCTTCAACTAATCTTACTCTAGCAATAGAAGATTTTCTTCTACCTGTACCAGTATAAACTATTTTTTCTGATTTAGCCATTTTACTTTACCTCCCATACTTCTGGTTTTTGTGCTTGGTTTTCATGTTTATCACCAGCATATACTCTTAATTTCTTTAATTGTGCTCTACCTAAAGAATTATGTGGTAACATTCCTTTTATAGCTAACATCATAGCTTTTTCTGGATTTTTTTCAAGCATTACTCTTGCAGGAACTTCTTTCATTCCTCCAATATAACCTGAATGATGTCTATAAATTTTTTGGTCTAATTTGTTTCCTGTTAAAATTGCTTTAGCACAATTTATAATTATTACATGGTCACCAGTATCAATATTTGGTGTAAATGTTGGTTTATGTTTTCCTCTTAAAATTAATGCAGCATCTGTTGCAACTCTACCTAAAGGTTTATCTGTTGCATCAATTATATACCATTTTCTTTCTATTTCGCCTTTCTTAGGGCTATATGTTGTATTATTCATGGTAATAATACCCTCCTATAATTATATTTTTATTTTATGTATGAAAATTAAATTTTAGCCACCGGGGAGAGGCTTCAATTTAAATCATAATCTTAATAATTGCTTAACTATTTTATTATAAAAAGCTTAATTTGTCAATGATTTTTCACAAATTTTTTCAAAAGTATTGATAAAAATGTACTTTAAAATTATAATAGTAATAAATTAATTTAAATAAATATATATTTTATAAACAGTAATAATTTATTAAGGAGTAGTTCATGCCAAGAGAAAAAATAGGAATTACAGGAAGATTAAAAAAGCATAAAAATACTCGTAGAAGAACAAAACACATTGACGTAGAGCAAAGGGAAGAAACAAAACAAGGATTTTTACAAGGTGTATTAACTTTAATGTTTTCCCAAGTGCTAATAAAACTATTAGGTATGGTATATACACTATATTTAACAAACAGAGAAGGCTTTGGAGATGAAGGAAATGGTATAGTATCTAGTAGTTATCAAATATATGCAATGTTACTTACAATTTCTTCTATAGGAGTTCCAAATGCCATATCAAAATTAGTATCAGAAAGAGTTGCAGTTGGAGACCATAAAGGAGCTCATAGAATATTCAAAATAGCATTTGCAACTTTTGCAATAATAGGTTTAATAGGAAGTCTAATGCTATTTTTAGGAGCTGGAGTAATATCAAAACAATGGCTTAAAATACCAGAAGCAGAAATGACAATGGTAGCATTATCACCAGCAATATTCTTTGTAGCTATAGCATCAGTAATGAGAGGATATTTTAATGGTAGGCAAAATGTAAAAGCAACAGCAAGGTCTCAAACATTAGAACAAGTATTTAAAACGTTATTAACAATAATAGTAGTAGAAATAGTAGCAATAATTTCTAATGTATCAACAGTATGGATGGCAGCAGGGGCAACAGTTGCCACAACACTTGCAACATTTGTAGGATTTGGATATCTTTTCTTATATTATAAAACAGTAAGAAGAGAAATAGCTTTAGAAATAAAATCAACTGTAAATTATAAATATGAAAGAGTAAAAAATATAATAAAGAAAATATTAATGGTGTCAATACCAATATCATTAACAGCAATAATGTCATCATTAAATAAAAATATAGATTCATTCACAGTAGTAAGGAGCTTAAAAGAATTTTTACCAGAAAATGAGGCATTAGCACAATATGGTATATTAGGTGGAAAAGTTGATATGCTAACAAGTTTACCACTATCAATAAATGTAGCATTTGCAACAGCATTAGTACCGGCAATATCTGCAGCAAAAGCAAAAAAAGATAGAAAAACAATAGTACAGAAATCATCATTTTCATTAATGACATCAATGCTAATAGCATTGCCTTGCACAGTTGGGATGTTTATATTTGCAGGACCAATATTAAGATTACTATTTCCAAATGCAAGTAATGGAACAGTAATATTACAAATAAGTTCACTAACTATAATTTTTACTGTATTAGACCAAACAATAAATGCAATACTACAAGGATATGGAAAGTTAAGAGTACCAGCAATGGCTTTAGGTTGCCGGAGTAATTGCAAAATTAATATTAAATCTAATATTAGTACCAAATCCAGCATTTGGAGTAAATGGAGCAGCATGGGCATCAGTTGCATGTCATGTAATAGCATTTTCAATTTCAATAGCTGCACTAAGAAAAGTCATAAAACTAAACCTAACATTTAAAAAATTTGTAATCAAACCAATTTTAGCAGTAGCAATAATGGGAATCTGCTCATATTTCATATATTCTGTTTTAACAGGTATAATTGCAGAAAAATTGGCTACAATATTAGCAATGATAGTTGCTGTAATTGTTTATGTATTAGCAGTAATAGTATTAAAAATATTTACAAAAAAAGAATTAAAACAAATTCCATATGGAGAAAAACTTTGCACAATTTTAGAAAAAATGAAAATATATTAAAAAATAGTTATGAAATATAAAAATATACTGAAAAATTAGAAAAAAATAAAAATAAAAGAAGGATTTTATCGAAATATGGCGAATAGTTTTAATTAGTAGTACAGTTATTGCTTAGTTCAGGCGATAAACGTACATAATTTTAAATCTATAGGAGGTAATTTAAATGAACAAAGCTGATTTAATCGCAGCAATAGCTGCAAAAACAGGAGACACAAAAAAAGTAGCAGAATCTTCAGTTAATGCTTTTGTAGAAGTTGTAACTGATGCTTTAAAAAAGGGAGATAAAGTTCAATTAGTTGGATTTGGATCTTTCGAAGTTAGAAAAAGAGCTGCTAGAAAAGGTAGAAACCCACAAACTAAAGAAGAAATCTAAATACCTGCATCAAAAGCTCCAGTATTCAAAGCTGGTAAAGCATTAAAAGATTTAGTAAACAAAAAATAAATTATAGTTTGAATATATAAATATATGAATTCATATAAAAGAGACTCTAAAATGAGTCTCTTTTTTGGCTAGCTAATGGCTCAATGGGACCTGTCCCTAATAGACCAAAAATGGTTAATCGGGACCTGTCCCCGATTAACCATTTTTCATTATTATGTAATATCTCCTTTTGCTTTTAATTCATTAATATATTTTTCCTGTGTTTCAATAAATTTATTTTTGTCTGATAAAAGCCTTCTTATATCTGCTAAAAAACTTTCATACTCTTCATCTTTAAAGAAAAATTTTGCATACCCATTTTCTCCAAATTTATCATTCAAATGATAATGGCAATCTTCAAATATTTGTTTATCATCATATTCTGGGTGAAGTCGTTTATTATAACAATATGATCTCTTCAAACATGATTCTACAGAATTATTTCTATCAGCAGTTGAAACAATTTTGCCATATATACTTCTTGGTTCATGATTGCTTGAAGCTCTATGGTCTTCGATAGCTTCTTTTATAATTTTTCTTTCTTCTTCATTAAAAAAATCTTTTAGATTGTTATCGTTATACATTATTTCAGCAGATACTATTTCGTGTTTTTTTGGATTTATATGGTGTCCAATATCATGATATGATGCAACAGTATAAACAATATTGTAATTTATATCAGGAATTGTATCTGCAAATTTAATACTTCTATTTATTACATGATTTATATGTTCTAAATTATGTCCTTGATCATTTTTTTCATATTCAGGAAATATATTATTTTCTATATATTCTTTTAATTTATTGTTAATAGACTTATTAAATTCAAAACGATATTTCTGATTAATCTCTGGATACTTATTATGATCTACTTCTGACATAAACATGTCTAATGGTCTTGCAGCAAAATTAACTCCATTTGTACATTCGGTTGTATATAAAGGTTTATAAATCATTAATTCTTCTTTATTTTCAGTATGTCTTGCAGTACCAATAATTTCATATAAATATAAATTTGGATCTTCTTTTAATTGTTCCTTCGTCATTTTTTCTCTCTTAAAATGTTGAACAATATCTCCTTTATTAAATTTTCTTTCCATAAATAATTCCTCCTATTTTTTATTTTAATTTGAAAGTATTTTTCATATAATAGGGGAGTCATACTTTCTGATTAGTAGAAAAGTCACTTCAATCTAACAGTTGCACACAATTTAATCTCTTATTTCGATATGAACATCTCTTAATTGTTCTCTCTTAACATTTCCAGGAGCACCCATCATTAAGTCTTGTGCTTTACTATTTAAAGGAAATGCAATTACTTCTCTAATAGTATCTGAATCTGATAATAGCATTAACATTCTATCAATACCAGGAGCAATACCAGCATGTGGTGGAGCACCATATTGGAATGCTGTATATAAAGCTCCAAATTTATTTTTTACTTCTTCTTCTGTATAGCCAGCCATAGTAAATGCTTTAAGCATAATGTTAATATCGTGGTTTCTAACTGCTCCAGAAGATAATTCTACACCATTACATACAATGTCATATTGATACGCTAGTATTTCTAATGGGTCTTGATTTTCTAATGCTTCTAATCCTCCTTGTGGCATTGAAAATGGATTATGACTAAATGCTATTTTTTTATGATCATCTAGTTCAAACATAGGGAAGTCTATAATCCAACAAAATTCAAATGTATCTTCATCAATTAGATTTAATCTTTTACCTAATTCTTTTCTTATTTCTCCAGCTAAAGTTTCTACAACTCCAGGAACTTCTGCAATAAAGAATAGACAGTCTCCTTCTTTTGAATTTGTTCTTTCTAATAAAGCTTCTCTTGCATCATCTGGTATAAATTTAGCAATAGGACCTTGAAAACTTCTATCATCTAATACTCTTAACCAAGCAAGTCCTTTAGCTTTCAAATCTTTTATAGCATAATCTGTCATACCTTCAAAGAAACTTCTAGGTTGATCAGCCACATCATGTGTTGCTATTACTCTAACAATTTTGTTTTTAAAAGCATTTAAACCGACATTTTCAAAAATATCTGTACAGTCAACAATTATTAAAGGATTTCTTAAATCTGGTTTGTCAGAACCATATTTAAGCATTGCATCTTTGTACGCTATTCTTGGAAATGGATATTGTGCTATTTTTTTATTAGAAAATTTTTTAAATGTATTGTACATAACTGGTTCTATAGCTTGGAAAACATCCTCTTGTGTAGCAAAACTCATTTCCATATCTAATTGATAGAATTCACCAGGAGCTCTATCAGCTCTTGCATCTTCATCTCTAAAACAAGGAGCTATTTGGAAATATTTATCTATTCCAGAGACCATAAGCAATTGCTTAAATTGTTGTGGTGCTTGTGGCAAGGCATAAAATTTTCCTGGATGTAATCTACTTGGAACTAAATAGTCTCTAGCACCTTCTGGAGATGAGCTAGTAAGTATTGGTGTTTGAACTTCTAAAAAACCTTGTTCTATCATTTGCTCTCTTAAATATTGAATAACTTTAGCTCTTAATATTAAATTATTTTTTAATCTATCATTTCTTAAATCAAGAAAACGATATTGTAATCTTAAATCTTCTCTTACATCTTGGCCTGTATTTATTTCAAAAGGAAGATTTTGTGTTCTTTTTCCTAAAATTTTGATCTCTTCAATTCGAATTTCAACTAATCCTGTTTTTAATTTAGGATTTATAGTTTCTTCATCACGCTTTTTGACTGTTCCTACAACACATACTGAAGATTCAATTGGAATATGTGATGCAAAATCAACATCTTCTGGATTACCAGATGTTACAACTTGTGTAATTCCATACATATCTCTAATGTCTAGAAAAACTAAACCTCCTAAATCACGGATAGTTTGTACCCATCCAGATATTTTGACCTTTTTTCCAACATCATCAAGATTGATTTCATTACAATTGTGAGTTCTGTACTCATTCATATTATTCACTTTCCTTTCTATTAAATGTACAAAACTTGAAAAAATTAATAATATAATTTTTTCAATTATTTGACTTAAGATATTTGTGACTGGAAAACAAAAAAATCCCAGTGCAATAATGCAGGGACGAAAAGATTCCGCGGTACCACCCAGCTTGAAAATTAACTTTTAAATTAATTTCCCACTTTATCAAAATTGCTCCAATATGTTTCACTTTTAGGTTGACCTTAAAGGGCTTACAGCCTAGACCCTTATTCTCTTAAAGTAATTTCTAAAAGCTTTTATTGTACAAACGCAATAAATTTGAAAAATTATTAAATACTATTTTACATATTATATCCCAATTTGTCAAGAAAAAATCAACTTTTTTTAAATCAATATTTGTTTTTAAAAAATTGCACTAATGCATAATTTGTTATTATTGTAATTTCTGAGATTATTATATATTGCTAAATAGTATCTAATATGATATATTAATGGAGTTCCTTTTAATTACCTCCAGAAAGGAGCAGATATGAATACAAATGACTTGATTGTTTTCTTAGTAATGCTGGTAATAGTATTAGTATATGGAAATAATCAAAAAGACCAAAACTAAGTACTTTATGTACATAGTAAAAGAGTAGGAAATTGTTGAGGCTTCCTACTCTTTTTTGTTTCTTTCATTATCTCTTTAAAAGAGCTATGAATACAAAATGATTATAATATTAATACCGACCAAAGTATTAATATATTTGAATAGAGGAGATAAAAAGTCTAATCTCTATTCAGTACATATATAATACTATAAATATCAAAATATGTCAAATATTCAAGAGATTAAAGTGTAAAAATCCACTTTTTAACTTGTTTTTTTTTGTAAATCAGTATATAATATGAAACAAATTGAGGAGGAGATGATAACATGCAAGTTAGTAAAGAAGAAATTTTACACATAGCAAAATTAGCAAATTTAGAATTACAAGAAAATGAAATTCAAAAATATATTGACAATTTACAAGATATTTTAAATTTTGCTGAAGTTGTTAACAATGCTAATACAGATGATTTAGATATAACAATAGGAGCAACAGAATTAAAAAATGTTTTTAGAAAAGACGAAGTTAAAATCTTTTACGATAATGAAGCTTTACTTCAAAATGCACCAAGTAAAGATCAAAATATGTTCAAAATTCCAAAAGTCATTAATTAACTATTCAGCTATAATTAATTGAAACAATTGCGGTTAAACAGGGCAATTATATTTAAGGCTGAATAGTTACAAATATATAAAAGTATAAGGAGGGTAAGTAATGGATATTACAGAATTAACTGTACACGAATTGCAAGAAAAACTAAAAAGTAAGGAGCTAACAATACCACAAATAACAAAAGCATATATAGATAAAATAAACGAAAAAGAAAAAGATGTACAAGCATTTATCACAATATTATCAGACAAAGCAGAAAAACAAGCAGAAGAACTACAAAACAAGGTAGAAAAAGGAGAAGTAGAAGGAGAGTTTGTAGGAATTCCAATTGGTATAAAAGATAATATATGTACAAAAGGAATAAAAACAACATGTGCATCAAAAATGTTAGAAAACTTTGTATCTCCATATGATGCAACAGTAATGAAAAAAGTAAATGCAGAAAACATGATAGACTTAGGAAAATTAAATATGGATGAATTTGCAATGGGAGGTTCAACAGAATATTCATATTTTAAGAAAACAAAAAATCCATGGAATTTAAATAAAGTACCAGGAGGATCATCAGGAGGAAGTGCAGCAGCTGTTGCAGCTAAAATGGTGCCATGGGCATTAGGGAGTGACACAGGAGGCTCAATAAGACAACCAGCAAGCTTTTGTGGAGTAGTTGGATTAAAACCTACATATGGTTTAGTATCAAGATTTGGTCTAGTAGCATTTGCCTCATCACTTGACCAAATCGGACCAATAACAAAAGATGTAAGAGATAGTGCAATGTTATTAAATATAATAGCAGGACATGACGAAATGGACTCAACATCTGTAGCCAGAGAAAAAGTAGATTATACAAAATGTTTAGAAAAAGATATCAAAGGATTAAAAATAGCAGTTCCAAAAGAATTTTTTGGAGAAGGAATAAATGAGGAAGTTAAAGCATCATTAGAAAAAGCAATAGAAAAATATAAAGAACTTGGAGCAGAAATTCATGAAATATCATTAGATATAGCTCAATATTCATTAGCATCATATTATATAATTGCATGTGCAGAAGCAAGTTCAAACTTAGGAAGATTTGATGGTATCAGATATACATATAGAGCAAAAGATGCTAAAAATCTAAAAGAAATTTACAAAAAATCAAGAAGTGAAGGATTTGGACCAGAAGTAAAAAGAAGAATAATATTAGGTACATATGTATTATCTTCAGGATACTATGATGCATATTATAAAAAAGCACAAAAAGTTCGTACATTAGTTATGAATGAATTTAATAAAGCATTTGAAAATTGTGATGTAATATTAACACCAACATCACCAACAGTGGCATTTGACATAGGATCTAAATCAAATAATCCATTAGAAATGTATTTAGCAGATATTTGTACAGTATCTGTAAACATTGCAGGATTACCAGCAATATCAGTACCATGTGGATTTGATAAAGAAGGAATGCCAATAGGAATGCAATTAATAGGAAATAAGTTTAAAGAAGAAACAATATTAAATGCAGCATATCAATTTGAGCAAGCAAATAGGGATTAGGGGACGTATCTCAAAATCCCTAAATATAGGGATTTTTGGGACGGATCTTAAAAAGACAATAAAGATAAGCTAATATATAATTGAGATATATTTAAAGATAGGAGGAAATTTAATGTCAAGAGAAGATTATGAAGTTATAATAGGATTAGAAGTACATAGTGAGCTTTCAACAAAAACAAAAATCTTTTGTTCATGTCCTACAACATTTGGTGGTTCACCAAATAAGCAAACATGTCCTATATGTATGGGAATGCCAGGAACATTACCTGTGTTAAATGAAAAAGTTGTAGAATATGCAGTAAAAGCAGGATTAGCAACAAACTGCGAAATATCAAGAAACAGTAAAAATGATAGAAAAAACTATTTCTATCCAGATTTACCAAAAGCATATCAAATATCACAATTTGATGAGCCACTATGTGAACATGGTTATGTAGAAATTGATACTGAAAACGGAAAGAAGAAAATAAGATTAACAAGAATACATATAGAAGAGGATGCAGGAAAATTAAATCATGATGAATTTGCAGGAGATAGCTTAGTTGATTTAAATAGAGCAGGAGTTCCACTAATAGAAATAGTTTCAGAGCCAGACTTACGTAGTAGTGAAGAAGTAGAGAGTTATTTAAGAAAACTAAAATCAATATTAGAATATATTGAAGTTTCAGACTGTAAAATGCAAGAAGGTTCTTTTAGAGCAGACGTCAATGTTTCTGTTAGAAAAAAAGGAGAAACCAAATTTGGAACTCGTACAGAAATGAAAAACATGAACTCATTTAGAAGTATAACAAGGGCAATTGAATATGAAGTAGATAGACAAATAGATATACTAGAAGATGGAGGAGAAATAGAACAAGAAACATTAAGATGGGATGATGTATCTGGAAAAACATTTTCAATGAGAGATAAAGAAGATGCTCAAGATTATCGATATTTTCCAGACCCAGATTTAGTTGCAATTAAACTTTCAGATGAATATATTGAAAACATCAGAAAAAATCTTCCAGAATTACCAGAAAGCAGAAAAGAAAGATATTTAACACAATACAACTTATCTGAGAAAGATGCAAAAATAATAACATCATCAAAATATTTATCAGATTTATTTGAAAATGCAATAAAAGTTTGCAATAATCCAAAAGCAGTATCAAACTGGATTATTTCAGACATATCAAGAATATTAAATGAAACAGAAATGGACCCAATAGAAATACCATTTGATAGTAATCAATTAGGAAAATTAATTATACTAATAGATAAAGGAACAATAAGCTCTAGCATAGCTAAAAAAGTATTAGTTGAAATGTTTGAACATCCAAGAGATCCAGAAGACATAATAGATGAAAAAGGATGGGTACAAATATCAGATGAAGGCGCAATAAAAGATGTTGTAATGAGAGTATTAGAAGCTAATCCACAGTCAATTGCTGACTTCAAAGGTGGAAAGCAAAAATCACTAGGATTTTTAGTAGGACAAGCTATGAAAGAAACAAGAGGAAAAGCAAATCCTCAAATGTTAAATCAAATGTTCTTAGAAGAATTGAATAAATAAGAAAGGCATTTCGCTAAGCAAGGGAAAATGGGGACGGACTCAATTTTCCCTCTATTTATGTTATATTGTAGAAATATATATTAAAATTCCTCTCTTTGCTGGTCGGACTTATCATATAAGGTAATTGGTTAATAATTTTATAAAATGAGCCGTTGCGCAAGACTGGTCTATACTAATTGGCATCCTCCCAACTGCGCATCACTACATTTTAATATATATTTCTACATTTAAAAAATTAATTTAAAAGAGGGAAATTTGAGTCCGTCCCTAAATTCCCCCTTTTTTTATTGAATCTACAACATATCCACAAATTAGAAATTCTATTGCAAAAATCATACTTAATTTAAAAAGTGAAATTCCTAATCTATAAAATAGAATGTTATGTACAAAAATATTGTAAGTAACAAGAAGTACTAATGAAATTATGCATATTATAAAGCAAAATTTCCAACCATTTTTTAATATTTGTTTTGTTTTTTTATTTAATTCCAAAAAGCTTTTTCTAAGATAATTTAACATAAATACTATCATTCCTTTCCTAAGGCACAAATCCGGTTGGAAAAAATTATAATTATTTTTCAACCTTATCACCTGTATTTATATTAACATGGCAAGACTACATAAGCAATGGAAATAGTTGACATATAACAATAAATTGTGATAATATATCTATGCATCTATAGTTTTTTATTTCATAATATTAATATCAAATTATTTTATTTCAAATAAAATTTCAAAGCCAATTCAATTAAAAAAATTGAAAAATAAAAGGTGTGATGGTATAATTAAGGAGGTAGATATATGCCAATAATATCACAATTTTATGGTATTCTTATTTATATGTATAGAGAAATAGGAGGACACCATAACGAGCCACACATACATATAAAATATAATGAATATGAAATGTCTGTAACAATTAAAGGAGAAAAATTAAGTGGAAATTTACCAAAAAAACAGAAGAAACTAGTTGATGCATGGATTATGATACATGAAGAAGAATTAGAGGCAGCATGGTATGCATTAAATAATGATGGTGAAGTTATTAAAATAAAAGGATTGGAGTGATTTAAATGAGACCAAAAGCTATAGATGTAAAACCCTTAAATAATTATGAAATAGAATTAAAATTTGATAATGGTGAAGTTAAAATATTGGATGTGAAACCATATTTCAAGTTTAAGATTTTTAATGAATTAAAGGAAAATAATAAATTTGGGACAGTAAAAATATCAGGTTTATCTGTAGAATGGGATAATGGAGCAGATATTTGCCCAGATGAACTATATAATAATAGTGTACAAAAAGAGACCTGCTAAAACAGGTCTAAATAAAAACTATGCATAATCTTTATTTTATTTGCTATGCCATTGCTGCATTTAATTTTTTTGATAAACTAGATTTTTTTCTAGCAGCTGTGTTCTTAACAATAACACCTTTTGTGCAAGCTTGATCAATTTTTCTTGTTGCTTCTGAAAATAACTTCTTAGCTTCGTCCATATTTCCAGATTCTAAAGCTTGTTCAAAGTTTTTAATAGCTGATTTATATCCAGATTTTATCATATTATTTCTTAAAGTTTTCTTTTCAATTACTTTAACTCTCTTTTTAGCTGATTTAATATTTGGCATGTTTAGCACCTCCTCTTAGTCTATATTACACTATAACAAAAGATATTCTAGCATATATTTTAGCTTTTTGCAAGTGTTTGAAGAAAAAATGCATGAATTTTCTTTAATTTGTTGTAATATAAAATAAATTATGTTATATTGATAAAGAAATAACAGCTTGCATAATGTTAGCATATGAAATATAAAAACAAAGGAAGGATGATGAAAAGTGATAGCAATTGGAGCAGACCATGGAGGATATAAATTAAAAGAAGAAATAAAAAAATATTTAGACGAAAAAAACATAGAATACAATGACTACGGGACATATAGTGAAGAAAGAACAGACTATCCAATATATGCAAAAAAAGTAGCAGAAGCAATACAAAATGGAGAAGCTGATAAAGGAATACTATTATGTAGGTCAGGTTTTGGAATGGTAGTTGTTGCAAACAAATTTAAAGGAATAAGAGCAGCATCAATATTTAGTGAAGAAGCGGCAAAATTTGCAAAATCTGATGATGATATAAATGTTATCACACTTGGTGGAGATTACTTATCAGTAAATGATGCAATTTGCATTATAAGAAATTGGTTAGGAACAGAATTCAAAGGTGGAAAATATGAAGAAAGACTAAAGATGGTAGAAGAAATAGAAAACAAAAATATGAAATAAATTGGAGGTATAACTTATGTGGGGAGACATTGCAATTGCCTTTGTATTAGCATTTGTAGTAACTTTTGTTGCTACACCATATACTATAAAAATAGCAAAAAAAGTAGGAGCAGTTGATATACCAAAAGATGAAAGAAGAATGCATAAAAAATCTATGCCAAAATTTGGTGGACCAGCAGTTATAATTGGATTCCTTGTATCCACAATATATTTACTCATAGTAATGAGTATGGAACAGACAATAAATTTATTCAATTTTGAAGAATACGGGAAAAAGTTATTAGGATTTTTAGGAGGAATTCTTGCAATAACAGCTTTTTGTATAGTAGATGATATAAAAACGATCAAACCACTTACAAAATTACTAGGACAAGTTATAGCGGCAATTGTTGCAATTTGGGCAGGAATAAGAATAGATGGTATAACATTACCATTTTTGAATTTTCCAGAAATAAATGAGATAACATCTTTTATAATAACACTTATTTGGATAATAATAGTAACTAATGCCATTAATTTAATTGATGGATTAGATGGGCTATCTTCTGGAATATCAGTAATATCTGCAGTATCATTGCTTATAATATTTGTATTAAATGGTTCATCTATGGTATCTATAATATTAATAACAGCACTTGCAGGAGCATTAGTTGGATTTCTACCATTTAATTTTACACCAGCAAAGACTTTTATAGGAGATACAGGTTCAAACTTTTTAGGATATGCATTGGCAATAATATCAATTTTAGGTTCTGCAAAAACTTATACAGCAGCAGTTATAGTATTACCATTAATAGTGTTAGGATTACCTATATTTGATACATTAATGGCAATTATAAGAAGAGTCATAAAAGGAAAATCAATAAAAGCAATATTTAAAGCAGACAAAGGGCATTTACATCATAAATTAGTTGCAAGAGGATATAGCCAAAAGCAAGCAGTTCTTATTTTATATGGTATTGCTGCAATATTTGGAATTTTTGCTGTAATACTAGTAGATAGTGGAATATGGAAGGCATTATCTTTCTTACTAATAGTAATTGTAGCGATAGCAGCAGGATACAAAAATTTCAGTGTACCAAAAACAGGAAAAGAAAGATATGAATGTACACAATGCAAATATATATATAATCCTAAGTTTGGAAATGAAAAGGCAGGAATCAAGCCAAATACACCTTTTGAAGACTTACCAGATGACTGGGTTTGCCCAGTTTGTGGAGAAGGAAAAGATGTATTTGAAATACATGAATAAATGATTATAAGCAAATTATAATATAGGTAATAGTATTATTTAAATATATAGCAAAGCAAATTAATAAATACATTTAATAATAAATATAATTAAAATTCGGAGGTGATTTAGATGTATGTTTGTATAGCTTGTGGTTATGTATATGACCCAGAAAAAGGAGATCCAGATAGCGGGATAGCTCCAGGAACAGCTTTTGAAGATATTCCAGATACATGGGTTTGCCCAATATGTGGAGTTGGAAAGGATATGTTCCAAAAACAAGATTAAAATATTAAAAAAGCACTTCAGAGAAGTGCTTTTAATATTAAAATTTAGAAAAATATAATCGCTAGGAACGTATGGAAAAATTTGACTTTACCACGTTTTTTTGCTATAATCATATTATTGAGTAAATAAAAGAAATGGAGATATGTAATATGGTAACAGTAGTAATTCCAGCTTTTAATGAAGAAAAAAATATCAAAAGAGTAATAAATATTTGTAAAAATGAAAAATATGTTGATGAAATAATAGTAGTCAATAATCTAAGCACCGACAAAACTAAAGAATTAGCATTAGAAAGCGGAGCAACTGTTGTAGACTGCAATAAACAAGGTAAAGGTTATGCAATGGAAAAAGGCATAGAAACAGCTAAAGGAGATATTATAGCATTTTTAGATGCAGACATACCAAATTACATGGACAATATAGTACATAAATTAGTTGAACCAATAATAAATAAAGACATTGACTTTGTAAAAGCTACTTTTAAAAGAGAAGGCGGACGAATAACAGAGTTAGTTGCTAAACCTCTATTAAAGATTTTATTTCCAGATATATATAAATTTTCACAACCATTAAGTGGAATGATAGCAGGTAAAAAAGAAATATTTAATCAAATAGCACTTGAAAAAGACTATGGCGTAGATATCGGAATATTATTAGATGTAATAAAATTAAATGCTAGTATTGTAGAAGTAAATGTGGGAGAAATAAAAAATGTTTCAAAAGACTGGAAATTACTATCAGATATGGCAGAAGAAGTAATGCGAGCAATAATAAAAAGGAGTAGTTTAAAATGCTAATATATATATTAAGACATGGACAAACTGATTATAATAAAAATGGTATTTTTCAGGGAAGAAACAATATATCTTTAAATGAAGAAGGAATAAAACAAATAACAGAGACATCAAAAGAATTAAAAAAAATAAAATTTGATAAAATATATGTTTCACCATTAAAAAGAACAATAGAAACAGCTAAAATAGTTACTGAAAATAAATTAGAAATCGATGACAGAATAATAGAAAGAAGTTTCGGAAAATTAGAAGGAAAAAAGTCCATTCCTGATTATGAAGAAAGACAGAAAGAGTTTGGAATAGAAAGTATTAAAGATTTAGAAAATAGGGTATCAAATTTTTTACAAGATATAATAAATAAAAACAATGAAGAAAGTAATATATTAATTGTAACTCATGGAGGAGTAGCACAAATTATAAATAAATTATTAGATAAAAGATATAATAACAATAATTTTAAAAATTTCAAATTAGAAAATGGAAAATATATATGTTATGAAAGAGAAAAGAATATGGATATTAATGAATGGGAAGAAATGGAGCTTGAAAGAAAAGAAAGTATGAACCCACAAAAGATAAAAAAAATAGAAGGACCAAAAAAAGATAAGTTAGAAATCACATATATAATGGTCTGGACTAAAGTGTGTGGTGGAAGCAAAATAATATTAGAATATGCAAGTAGACTAGCAGAAAAAGGACACAAAATAAATATTGTTACATATGATGAAAAACCTACATGGTATCCTTTATCCGATAAAGTTAATTTTATTCAAGTACCAAATAATGAAGATATTAATAATTATATACCAGAATCAGATGTAGTAGTTCCTACAAGTTGGAAATGTATTTACAAAGCAATTGAAAGTAATAAAGGACCAGTTGCTTTTTTCGAACAGGGAGGGTCACATCTATTTGAATTAGAAAAGTTAAGTGACAGAAAAAAAGAAGTAGTATCCAATAGAATAAGTTTACCACCTTTTATCTATACAGTATCACAATTTTCTGCAGATAAAATAAAAGAAATATATAAAAGAAATTCTAAAGTCATATATAATGCATTAGAAAGTAGCATATTTTACCCAAGAGAAAAAGAAAGAAATACAGCAGAAACAAGTATTACAATTGTTGGTTCTGAAGATTTCAAATTTAAAAATATAGGAGAAATATTAGAAGTAATAAGAGAGTTAAAAGAAAAACATCAAATAAAATTAAATTGGATTACACAAACAAAACCAACAATAAATAAAGAACCAGCAATAATAAATCCAAAACAAAAAATAATAGGAGATGTATTAAGAGATACTGATATATACATTTGCAATTCAGAATATGAATCATTTGGGTTACCAACATTAGAAGCTATGACATGTGGAGCAGCTGTTATAACAACAGATACCGGCGGAATGAGGGATTTTGTAATAGATGGAGAAAATGCATTGGTAATAAAGCACCATGATAAAGTAGACATGAGTAAAAAGCTTGAAAGATTAATAAATGACAAAGAATTAATGAAAAAAATAGCTAAAAATGGTATGGAAACAGCTCAAAAGTTTAATTGGGACAACAGTATTAAAGAGATGGAAGAATATTATAGAGAACTTGCAAAATACAAAACAGATAGAAAAACCGAAAAAGAAAAAAAAGAGGAGACAGATAATGAGCGATAAAATAATAAAATTCCTAACAAGTAATGGAAAAATATCAGTAACATGTGCAGACACAACGAAACTAGTAGAAGAAGCAAGAAAAATACATGACTTAAGCCCAGTAGTCACAGCAGCATTTGGAAGACTATTAACAATAACAGCAATAATGGATACAGAAATAAAAGAAAAAGAAGGGAAAATAACAGTACAAATAAAAGGTTCTGGCCCAATAGGTACAATGCTAGTTACAGGATATAATAAAGGCAAAGTAAAAGGATATGTTACAAATCCAGTTGTAGACTTACCATTAAATGAATTTGGAAAACTAGATGTAGGAAAAGCAGTAGGAAACGAAGGATATATAAATGTAATAAAAGATATTGGATTAAAAGACCCATACATAGGAATATCACCATTAGTATCAGGCGAAATTGCAGAAGATTTTGCAAACTACTTTGTAAACTCAGAGCAAAGAAATTCAGCAGTAGCATTAGGAGTTTTAGTAGATAAAAATGGAGTAAAAGCAAGTGGAGGATACTTGATAAATCCAATGCCAGATGCAACAGAAGAAGATATAGCTAAACTAGAACAAGCAATATTTAAAGCAGGTTCAATGTCAAAAATGTTAGATCAAAAATTAACATTAAAAGAAATAGCACAAAAAATAACAGGAGATGACAATATAAAAATTCTAGAAGATAATATAATACCAGAATACAAATGTGACTGTTCAAAAGAACACATGGAAGAAGCTTTAATTTCAATAGGCAAAACAGAGTTAGAAGATATATTAGATACAGATGGAAAAGCCGAAGTTATATGTCATTTTTGTCATAAAAAATATTTATTTTCAAAAGAAGACTTAAAAGAATTATTAATAAAAGAAAAGTAACTCAAAAGGCTAATAAGATAAAAATCCTTATAGCCTTTTTTAGATATTATAAACTATACATTTACAAAATATTGACAAATCAATAAATTGCTAATATAATTACCTAGAAAAAATATAAAGAGGAGAGATAAAAATGGAAGAAAAAATTTATATATTTGGACACAAAAACCCAGATACAGATTCAATATGTTCAAGTTTAGTATCAGAAATATTACATAAAAAAAATGGATGTGAAAAGATAGAAGCAAGAAGACTTGGAAATATAAATAAAGAAACACAATATGTTTTAGACTATTTAGAAATAGAAGCACCTGCACTACTTGAAAAAGTAGAAGAAGGACAAAAGGTAGAATTAGTTGACCACAATGAATTTAATCAAAGTGTAGAAGGAATAGAAAAAGCAAAAATATTGTCAGTTACAGATCACCATAGAATAGCAAACTTTGAAACATCAGAGCCATTATATTACACAGCAAAACCATATGGATGTACAAGTACAATATTATTTGAAGAATTCAAAACATTAGGATATGCAATAGATAAAAAAGAAGCAATTTTAATGGCAAGTGCAATTATATCAGACACACTTTTACTAAAATCACCAACAACAACAGAACATGATAAAAAAGCATTAGAAGAACTAGAAAAAATAGCAGGAATAAATGTTAATGAATATGGCTTAGAAATGTTAAAAGCAGGAACAGATTTAGATGATTTTTCTGCAATGGAACTAATAAACCTAGATGCAAAAAGTCTAGATAAAGAAGGAACAAAATTTGTAATTGCACAAGTAAATACTGTAAGTATAGATGATGTATTAAAAAAACAAAGAGAATTAGAAGAAGCAATAAAAAAAGAAATTGAAGAAAAAGGCTTAAAATTATTTGTTTTAGCCATAACAGATATATTAAATAGCAATTCAGAAATCATTGCTTTAGGGGAAAAAGCAGAAACAGTAGAAAAAGCATTTGATGTTAAATTAGAAAATAATACTGCTTTCTTACCAGGGGTAGTTTCTAGAAAAAAACAAATACTACCAAATATTGATAAAAATATATAAAAAGCCAAAAAAATTCGAAAAAGAAAGAATAAAGGATTTAAAGTTAAAAAAGTAATGTAGGCAGACCAAAACTGCCTATATTTTTAATATTGACTTTTAAAAAAATAAATTATATACTAGCAAACATAGAGTTACTACCATACTTGTTAAAAGTAACTAAATTAATACAGTAATTAATATATTATATAAGGAGTAATATAATGAAATTAAAACAAAAAATAGTTAGTATTATCATTGCTTTTATAATATTGCTATTTGCTAATATAAGCCTTGGAGCAAACACAGCAACAATAACAGTAGAAACAGCAAGACTAAGAGAAAGCCCATCACAAGATTCATCTATATTAGAATTGATATCAATAAATGAAGAAGTTGAAATTTTAAAACAAGAGGGAGAATGGTATCAAGTAAAATATAATGGAGTAACAGGATATCTAAGAAATGATTTATTAAAAGTAGCAAATCAGGACGACAATAATACTAATACAGAAACTAATGAAGAAAACACAACAAATAATACAACACCAGAAGGAAATACCACAGACCAAACAAGTAATCAAACAACTCAAAATACAGATAATGCTACAGATACAACTAATACAACAGAAAATGGAACTACTAACAATGAAACAAACAATAATGAGAATACAAATCAAGAAACAGAACAAATAACAGATATTTCAGGAAGATATATAGTATCAGAGGCAACTCATTTAAAGTTAGTGCCATTAATAAACTCTTTAGAAGCAGAAATTTTGCAAGCAAACGATAAAGTAGAAATACAAGAACTAATTAATGGTTGGGCACATGTAAGTAATGATACGGTAGATGGTTGGATAAGATACGAAAAATTAGCAAAGATAGAAGTAGTAGAAGAACAAACTGAAACAGAAACAAACACAACTGAATCTAATACACCAGAAGAGAAACCAGAAGAAGTAGAAGAACAAACTAGCCAAACAAAATATGTAAATGCTGAAACAGTAAATGTAAGAAAAGAAGCAAGCACTAGTGCCTCAATTGTAACTCAAATTACTAGAGGTACAGAAGTAGAAATTATATCAGAAGAAAGCGGATGGTATAAAGTTAAAGTAAATGGCGTAGAAGGATATATTGCAACTACTTTATTATCAGACACTAAGCAAGAAACATCCAGAGGTGCAACAGAATTTAGAGATACAGCAAATGAACTAGAAGAAGAAAAAGCAGAAGATAATACAAATAATAAACAAGATAATAATGAAGCTGAAAATAATTCTGGTAATAATGGTTCTTCAAATTCAGCAACATCTAATTCAAACTCAAATACAGGGTCAGCTGTATTAGCATTTGCTAAAAAATTCCTTGGATATCCATATGTATATGGAGGAGCATCACCTAGTGGTTTTGACTGTTCAGGATTTACAAGCTATGTATATAAAAACTTTGGAGTAACATTAAGTAGAACTGCAGCAGGTCAAACAAGTAATGGAACTGCAGTAAAGAGAAGTGAATTACAAGTAGGAGATTTAGTAATGTTCTGCAGTCCAATAAACCATGTAGGAATATATGCAGGAAACAACCAAATAATACATGCAGCAAATCCAAGTAGAGGAGTTGTAATAGATACTATTAGCTCAGGATATTATAATACAAATTACAATTGTGCAAGAAGAATTTTTTAGATTAATAATTAAATATAACCATTGAGATATAATTACTTAAAGCCAGTGTCAGCAATTAATTTTAAAAAATTATTTTAAATAGTGTACAATAAAAGGAGGCAATTTGGAAAGACCAATTTTAATTGTAGCTATTGGATATATAATAGGTATATTGTGGGGACTATACTTTAAATTCAGTATAGTCCTCTTATATATTATTTTAGCTACTATATACTTTTGTAAAAGATTAATATTTTTAAACCAAAAAAGAAAATTTAAATTATTGTCATTTAGAAGATATTTAAGATATCTAAAATTAATTTTTACCAAAAATGTTTTATTTCTAATATTTGTAACTTCCATAATTTCAAATTTAATTGTTGTAAATAAAGAAAATTCTAGAAATAATATACAAGAATATTTAAACGAGATAGACAAAATAAAACTAGAAGCGGTTATTGTCCAAGATGGGACTGATAAAGAATATAAAGATACATATAAAATAAGGGCAATAATAAATAATAAAAAAATATATTTTTATTTAGATATAAAAAAATCGCTAAAACAAAATTTAGAATATGGAGATAAAATATACTTTGAAGGAAAATATAAAATACCAGAAATTCAAAGAAATTATAAAGGATTTGATTATAATAAATATTTAAAACAAAAAAACATATTAGGAACAATTGAAGCAGAAAAGATAGTTTTTAAAGATAAAAATCAATTAAATAAAATATTTTTATTTGCAAATAAGATTTCAAATAAAATAGAAGAAAAAATGAGAAAATTAATTTCAGGAGATATTTATGGAGTAGCAATTGGATTATCTATTGGAAACACAGAATTTATTAATGAAAAATTAGAAGAAAATTTTAAAAATGCTGGGCTTCTGCATATTTTAGCAGTATCAGGAACACATATGACATATTTAATATTAGGTACAAGTATAATATTTAAAAATATGATAGGAAAAAAGAAAACATATTTCTTATCAGTTTTCACAATATTACTTTATATTCTAATTACAGGATTTTCAGCATCAATATATAGATCAGCAATTATGGGAATAGTTATGCTAATTTCAAAAATCATATATAGAAAAAATGATGTATGGACCTCAATAGGAACATCTTTAATAATATTACTTATATATAATCCATATTTAATTTTTGACTTAGGTTTGCAACTTTCTTATGGTGGGACAATAGGAATAATATTATATCAAAAACATATATCCAAATTCTTAGAAAAAAGGCTATTAAAAGAAGAAAAAAGAGAAAAGTTAATAAGCAAAATATTAAAACTAATAATAGAAATAATATCTGTTACAATATCTGCACAAATAATAATTATACCAATAATGATATATACACTAAACACAGTAAATACATATTTTTTAATTTCTAATCTCTTAGTAGGTTTAATAATTGGACCACTTACAATATTATGTTTTATATTTGTAATTTCTTTATTTATAAATAGCTATTTATCCACATTTTTAGCACAAATTGTGAATTTGGGAATCAAAATTTTAATATTTTGTGCAAATTTTGGCAATTTACCATATTCAAACATATATATACCAACACCAAGCATAATAACAATAATTTTTATTCTCTTTTTTTCTTTTCTAATATATTTATTCTTAAAAAATTATCTAGCCAAAAACAAAAATTTATCTCAGATAAGATTAAAAAATTTAGTTGCATTGTTTAAATATAAAACAAAAAGAATAAATAAAAAGACAATTATTCTTACTGCAATAATATCAATATCTGTTATTTATCTCCCAAATTTTTTATTTAAAGATTTAAAAATTCATTTTATTGATGTATCTCAAGGGGATTCAACATTCATTGTAACTCCAAACAATAAAACTATTTTAATTGATGGGGGAGGTAGTATAAATTCAAATTTTGATGTTGGAAAAAGCACACTAATTCCATATGTTTTAGATAGAGGATATAACAGTATAGATTTAGTAATTATTTCGCATTTTGACCAAGATCATGTCAAAGGAATTCTAACACTATTAAATACTTTAGAAGTAAAAAAAGTAGTTATATCTAAACAATATGAAACGACAGAAAATTATAAAGAATTTTTAGAAATAATATCTGATAAAAAAATAGAAGTTAAAATAGTAAAAGCAGGAAACAGAATAAATGTAGAACAAAATATATATTTTGACATCTTGTGGCCTTCAGAAGATTTCATAACAGATAATGCAATAAACAATAATGCAATTGTTACAAAACTAGTATATGGCAATTTTAGTATGTTATTTACAGGGGATATTGAGGAATTAGCTGAAAAAGAGATATTAAAAAAGTATAGTAAAGAAACTTTAAACTCATCTGTATTAAAAGTTGCCCACCATGGTTCTAAAACTTCGACAACACAAGAATTTTTAGAAAAAGTAAACCCCAAAATTGCATTAATAGGAATTGGAAAAAACAATAGCTTTGGACATCCAAATAGTGAAGTATTAGAAAGATTAAGAAATTTAGGAACAAAAATTTATAGAACAGATTTAAACGGAGAAATCACTATTATAGTCAAAAACAATAAAAGAAATTTTAATATCAAATCTCAATTAAAATAAATATATTTCTACTATTTTAGGTTAAAAAGTATAAAAATAGCAAAAGTTACCAATACTAACAAAAATAGAAAGGAATGATGTTCAAGTGAATAAAACAATAATAATCTTAATTGCAATATTGGTAACATTATTTGCCATAATATTAGGAGTAGAAGTATATTTAAGTGATAATCCACAAGTATCAGAAATAGAAAACACAAACAGCATAGACTTAGCAGAAAAAGTTACAGATGAATGTACAGAGGAGTGGGATATGATTTCTCAAAACATAGTAGAGACAAATTCTTCAGATATTAGACTTTCTCCAAACTGTTCAATTACATTTAAAAGACATTATACAGGATGTGAACATACAACAAATGAATATACAAATATACCAGAAGAACTAGTAAATATGGATAAAAAATCTGTACAAGAAAAATATTCAGACTGGAATATTACAAAATTTGAAACAAATGAAGTAATAATGGAAAAAGATTTAGAAGGTGAGTGTGGGGAACATTATATATTAAGAGATATTAATAATACAATAATAGTTTTTAAAGTAGAAAATGGAGTTGAACAAGAATATGAAAAAACAAGTATATCAACAGAATACTTACCAGAAACAGATAAAATCGCTTTTAGAGATGGACTAAAAGTAAATGGCAAAGAAAATTTGAGTCAAGTATTAGAAGATTACGAATAATTTTTCTAAATGTTTCATAAAATATATTAATTAGAATTTACATGGAGGACATGCTATGAATAAAGCAACAGGTTTGGAAAAGGTTACAGATGTAACAATTTATACAGGAACATTTGGAAAAAAAGGATGTACATGTAATTGTATAGGGTGTACACAAAATGGATATATAACTCAAAAAGAGAAAAATCAAGGAAATATAGAACAAATAAAAACAATAATAGATAAATTACCCAATTTAGAAAATGCATATATTTTAGGAAATCCAGATGTTTCTGTAGACACTAATTTTTGCAACCGAGCAGCAAAAGAATTCATAAAAAATGGCATAAATGTTATGTTTTCAACATCTGGATATAAAGCTTTAGAAACTATTAAAATTTTATTAAAAGATTTAGACTCGAAATATATCAAATATATAAGCTATAGTGTAGATACATTAGATAAAGATAAGATGAGATATTTAAAAGGTTCAGACAAATTAAACATTAAAGAAATAGAAAAAGCAATATTATATTGCAAATCATTAAATGTACCAGTAAAAATACAACCAACATTATGGGAAATAAACCAAGAAGACTATATAGAAATAATAGAAAATTTTTATAATAAATACAACATTAATTGGTACACATTTCATGCAGGCAGTTTCGAGACATTAAAAAACAAAAACATAGGGTTAAAACATATAAAACCAACAAAATGGAAAGAAATAGTGGATGACATACAGAAAATAGCAAAAGAAAAAAAGTTAAAAATAATATTACCAAGAATCTTTTTGAACAAAGAAGAAATGATAGAATGTAAAAATAATATACATACATATTGTGCAAATGGTGGGACAGGACTTCAAATATGGCTTGAAAAGGATAATATAAGATGTACATATTGTCCACTCCTTGCAGAAGTTCACCCAGAGTTCACTTTTTTAATAGAAGAAAAAATGGCAAATTTCATAAGCATAAATGGAGTATGTGCAATACAAAAAGAAACATTAGATAATAATTTAATATATAGTTCTAACAAAAAAGAAGGTAGAGTTTTTAGTAGCTCAAAAGGAAATTTATATAATGTTTGCAGATTTTATTCTATAAGAGAGGATTTTAAGAGTTAAGTTGTAACAAGTTACAATTCATAGAGTAAAACGAGAAAATATTTCGAAAGGTATAATTCATATTTTATCTCGTTCGTCCCAACTACATAACAAGCTGTAAACAAAATTTACTTACGAAAATTTTGTAACAGCTTATAATTTGTCGGTCCCCACACAAGCTCACTCAAAAAATATGAATTGTACCTTTCGAAAATCTTTAATTTATAAATCTCTGAAATTATAACACATAAAAATGGAGGTGATTAAAATTCCAAAAATTACTATTGAAGATGTTATAAAAACTGCGAAAAGAAGAAATTATAGCATAAATGAAAAAATAATAAAAGAAGCCTATGAATTTGCATATAAAGAACATAAAGAGCAAAAAAGAAAATCAGGAGAACCATATATTATACATCCACTTAATGTAGCACAAATAGTAGCTGAAATGGGTTTAGATACAGCAACTATTTGTGCTGCTTTGCTACATGATGTAGTAGAAGATACAAATGCAACATATGAAATTATATCCAAAAAATTTGGATTAGAAATTGCAGATATTGTAGAAGGAGTAACTAAACTAACAAATAGTTTTGCCACAAATGAAGAGAAACAAGCAGAAAATTATAAAAAATTATTCATGGCAATGGATAAAGATATAAGAGTTATATTATTAAAGATAGCAGATAGACTCCATAATGTATCTACATTAGAATATTTAGAGAGAAAAAAACAAATATCAATAGCTAAAGAAACATTAGAGATATATGCACCAATTGCAAACAAATTAGGTATGTATGACTTAAAATGTAAATTAGAAGATGAATCATTTAAATATCTATATCCAGACGAATATATAGATATATTAAACAAAATAGAACAGAAGAAAAAAGAAAAGTTAGAAGATTTAAAAAAGATTATTATAGACATACATGCAATACTAAGAAAAAATAGAATATCGTCAATTGTCAATGTAGAATTTAAAAATATTTATAATGTATATATAAAGATGAAAAAATATAATAACATTAATGTAATAAAAGATTTATTTGTTATCAAAATAATTTTAAGAAATAAAAAGAATTGTTATATATCAATGGGAATAATAAATAATTATTATCAAGTCATACCAGGGACATTTAAAGATTATATTGCATCACCAAGAGACAATATGTATGAAGCATTACAAAGTATACTAATAGATGCAGGTGGAACAGTTTTTGAAGCACATATTTGTAGTTATGATATGCATAAAGTGTCCAAATATGGAATATTAGCTTTTTATTCATATTTAAATGAAAACAAATTATTTTCAGAAAACTTTTATCTTAAAGATAAATTTACAGGCATAAAAAATAGTATCGAGTTAGAAAAAGAAATTAATAATCCAAAAGTATTCTTAAATACGTTAAAAACAGAACTATATCAAGATGAAGTATATGTATTTTCAGAAAAAGGGGAATTAATTATTTTACCAAAAGGTGCAACAGCATTAGATTTTATCTTTAAAATAAATAATAGTATTACAAATAAATTTCTAACCACGAAAATAAATTATGTAGATATGCCAGTTATTACAGAGTTAAAAGATGGAGATATAATAGGCTTATATCAAAGTAATAAAGAAATAATAGTAGAAAAGAATTGGTTAAATTTAGTTAAAACGGCAAAAGCAAAAAGCGAAATATTAAAAATTTTAAATGAAAATAAAAAATGCAAATTAAAACAAGAAAATCAAAAAGTAAATATAGAAATATGTACAAAGGATGAAAAAAATCTAGTGCTTAATATAATAAATAAATTCACACAAAATGATGTAAATATATTGACATTAAAAACAGAATATATAAGTGAATGTGATGTCAAAATATATATACTTGTAGAAAAAATTAATAAACAAATTTTAGAAAAGGTAATAAAAGAAATAGAAAAAGTATATGATACTATCTATGTTATAATATGTTGACTTTTTGTACAGTGAGTTGTATAAACTATTAAGATGTCTAAAATAAATAAGATTTCTGAGTATTTATAAAATATAGAGATAGGAGATGATGAATTTTATAATTGTAGCAAAAGATGTAGTTTAGGAGGAATAATAATGGAACTAATGAAAAAATTTAAAAGATACAAATCAATAAGAAAAACAAATTTTGAGGAAGTTTCTCAAAAATGGTTAGAAATGAAAAAAAACTCTATAAAAGAGTCAACATATTATAATTATATGTTTATTATTGATAAATACTTAATACCAACATTTAGCCAAATCAGTTTAAAAAAACTATCAGAATATAATTATAATAATTTTATAGAAGATTTAAAAATAAGATTATCAGCAAAAACAATAAGAGATATACTAAATGTGTTAAAATCTATACTAAAATATTCACAAGACGAATATGAATATTCGATTAACATGAGAACAATTATATCGCCAAAACTAAATATTCAAAAAATCAAAATATTAAATAAAAAAGAAAAAGGAAGATTAGAAAGATATTGCCTAAAAAAAGAAAACACATTAAAAAGCATAGGAATAGTGGTATGTTTATACACAGGGTTAAGAATTGGAGAATTGTGTGCGTTAAAATGGGAAGATATAGATATAGAAGAAAAGATAATACATGTAAGAAAAACTTTACAAAGAGTTTATATAGAAAAAAAAAATAATTCTAAAATAATAATAGATTCACCCAAAACAAGTAGTTCAATAAGAAAAGTACCAATGAACAATAAATTATATGAAATTTTAAAACCGTTAAAAAAAGAATATAAAAATGAAGATTTTTTTTTAACTGGTTCAAGTGAAAAATATTTAGAGCCAAGAAATTACCAAAATTTATTTAAACTAATGCTAACAGCATGCAAAGTAAAACCGTATAAATTCCATATCTTAAGACATACATTTGCAACATATTGCATAGAAGTAGGAATGGATGCAAAATCTTTAAGTGAAATATTGGGACATTCTAATATAAATATAACATTAAGCAGATATGTACATTCATCAGACAAAATAAAGAAAAAATTTCTTGAAAAACTATAGATTGACAAAGGGGACGGGGCAATTTGGCAACTTTTATAAGAAATTTTTTTAAACTATTTAAACTAAATTATATTGAAAATTTAAAAGTTGCCAAATTGCCCCGTCCCCTTTGTCATTAATTTTTGTCTCCATGTTCTCTTTTTATAATAACTTGCTGTTTTTCTTTTTTCAAATCTTCTTTATCTATAAATCCCCTTTGATATAAACATTTAATATACATAGCCAAAGAGAATATAGTTGCAAGTAATGCAATACAATATATTATTAAATCAATTTGAGACCATATACCAGTTAAATCAAATTGTTTATTTATAAGTGAAATTACAATTGCTATATAGAATAAAACAGTAGCTAATTTTCCAAACCATTTACTATATACAACAACATCTTTTCCATAAAGGAAAGAAGCTCCAATAATCATTACTAATTCTTTTACTATTACTATAATTAATATCCAAATTGGTATAATATTTTTTATAACCAAAGAAGCTAGTACAGAAATCTGAGTCAATTTATCTGCTAATGGATCCATTAATTTTCCAAAATTAGATATTAAATTAAATTTTCTAGCAATAGTACCATCAAGAATATCTGTTAATCCAGATATAGTAAAGAATACAAAACCTAATAAATAATTTCCAGTAAATATAAAATATAGTATTATTGGTATAAGTAAAAATCTGACTATTGTTAGAGCATTTGGTACATTTTTTAACATATTTATTCTCCTATCATTTTAAATTCTAATTCATTATTAGCTAAAGTTACAGTTATTGTTTGACCATCTGCTATTTCACCACGTAAGATTTTTTCTGAAATTTCATCTTCAAGATATCTTTGTATAGCACGTCTTAAAGGTCTTGCTCCAAATTTTATATTTGTACCTTTTTCTAAGATAAATTGCTTTGCTTTTTCAGAAATGTCTAATTTAATATTTTTATCTTTAAGAGCATTTTTTGTATCATTTAACATTAAATCAACAATTTTTAATAATTCATCAGTAGTTAAAGAATCAAATACAACAATTTCATCTACTCTATTTAAAAATTCTGGTCTAAATACTTCTTTTAAACTATCCTCAATTTTATTTTTGTCTACAGTCTGTTTACCAAATCCAATAGAATTATTATTTAAGTTAGAACCTGCATTAGAAGTCATAATAATTATTGTATTAGAAAAACTTACTGTATTACCTTGACTATCTGTCAACTTACCATCATCTAATACCTGAAGAAGGATATTAAATACATCAGGATGAGCCTTTTCTATTTCATCCAAAAGAATAATGGAATAAGGTTTTCTTTTAACTTTTTCAGTTAATTGACCTGCATCATCATATCCAACATAACCTGGAGGTGCACCAATTAATTTAGATGTTGAATGACTCTCCATATATTCAGACATATCAATTCTTATAATTGAATCTTCTGAACCAAACATCTCATAAGCCAAACTTTTAGCAAGTTCAGTTTTACCAACACCAGTAGGTCCAACAAATATAAAAGATGGTGGTCTTTTAGTGCTTTGAAGACCTGCACGATTTCTTCTAATAGCTCTTGACACAGCACTTACAGCTTGATCTTGACCTATAATCCTTTTGTGTAAATTTGTTTCCAAATTTAATAATTTTTGAGTTTCTGCCTCAGTGATTTTTTTAACAGGAATTTTAGTCCAACTTTCAATTACTGATGCAATATCTTGTACAGTTAAATTCTTTAATTTCATCTTTTTATTTATTCTATCAATTTCTTCTATTAATTGACATTCACGAGTTTTCAAATCTGCAGCTTTTTGATAATCTTCAGTAGAATCAGCTGCAACAACTTCTTCTTTTTCTGCCTGAACTGTCTCAAGCTCTCTTTTTAGCATTTCCAAGTTATATAAATCTTTGTTTTCCAAGTTAATTCTAGAACAAGCCTCATCCAATATATCTATTGCCTTATCTGGTAAAAATCTATCATGAATATATTTTTCAGACATAATTACAGTTTGTCTAATAACATCTGAAGATATTTTTACTTTATGATATTCTTCATAATATTTTTTGATACCTTCCAAAATTCCAATTGAATCTTCTATGTTTGGTTCTTCAACTAAAACTTGTTGAAATCTTCTTTCTAAAGCCGAATCCTTTTCAATATATTTCCTATATTCTTTTAAAGTTGTTGTTCCTATTAATTGAATTTCTCCATTTGATAAAGCAGGCTTCATAATATTTGCGGCATTCATAGAATGTTCGCCATCACCAGCTCCAATTATATTATGAATTTCATCAATAACTAAAATAATATTGCCATATTGTTTACATTCATCTATAATGCCTTTCATTCTAGATTCAAATTGACCTCTAAATTGAGTACCTGCTATAATTGAAGTCATATCTAAAAGGTAAACCTCTTTATTTAATAATTTAGCAGGAACATTTTGATTTGCAATTTTAATAGCTAAACCTTGAGCAATGGCAGTTTTACCAACACCAGGTTCACCTATCAAGCAAGGATTATTTTTAGAACGCCTATTTAAAATTTGTATAACTCTTTGAATTTCTTTATCTCTTCCAACAACAATATCTAATTGTCCATTTTTAGCCTTGATAGTTAGATTTGTTCCAAAAGTATCTAGGTATTTTTTCTTTTTGTTTTGTTTTATATTTTTCTTTTTATCAACTTTAATTCTTTTCTTTTCAAAATTAGGTTGGTTCATTGAAGATTCTGATCCATCATTTCCATTCATATTTGATGACTGATTAAACATATTAGAAAAAATTGAACCTAGTGGAATAGCTGCCCCAGATATTCTAGGTTGTTCGTCATCATAAACTTCATCATCATTTTCATTGGAATTTGGATTTACATTTCCAAAAGTTATTGCACCTTCAAAATTACTTAAATCTTCAAGATTTAAATTTTCGGCTAAGTCTTTAAATATAGTTTCAAATTGTTTAGACATATTATTAATATTAGGATTATTGTGCGTAATTATATTATTTTGCTCTCTTAAAGTTTTTAATGGGTCTATTCCTTTTTTCTTAGCACAATCAAAACAAAGCCCATCTATTTTTTTATTGCCGTTTTCTTCTTTTTCAAAGAAAATGATAGCATCATTTTTATTACATTCTGAACATAACATATGTATAAATTCCTCATTTCTATTATAATTTCAATATATATATAATACCTTAAAATAGGCAAATAGTCAATAATCTACCAATAATATTGACTAAAAAATCTTTAGATGATATAATTTTTGAAGGGGAGAAGGAAGGTTTATACTTATGAATTTAAATATGCCAAAAAAAGAAAAAATAAGTAAAAGAAGAATGACAATATATATAGTCTCAATTATTATTTGCATAATAGCACTAACCGTTATTGCATGCATAATAGTATTAGGAGATGAGTTTACAGATAGCCTTTTTGGAGTTAATAAAATAAAAAATAAAACAGAACAAGAGCAAAATGAATTAATATCAAATTTTGATAATCTTTTCAAAAATGACATGGAAATAATAAATACAAGTGTAGAAATAAATAAAATAGATGATAATAAAGATGTAATATATAATCAATATTCAAAACAGGAAAAATCTGAAAATAATTATGAATTAAATTTAAATATACCATATATAAACATAGATAATGAGACAATAAAAAAATATAATCAAGAAATAAATGATATTTTTATAAAAAAAGCAGAAAGTGTATATCAAACAGAAGGCGAAAATATAGTTTTTAGAGTAGAATATGAAGCTTTTATAGAAAATAATATTTTATCATTAATAATAAGGTCAAATTTAAAACAAGGTTCTAATCCACAACAAAATATTGTACAAACATATAATTTTGATTTACAAAATAACAAAGAAATGACATTAATAGATCAAATAAATATGTTAGGACTAGATGAAAGTGGAGTTCAAAAAAGGATAATAGACAAAATAAAGAAGGAACAAGAAAATGCAAAAGATTTACAAGCATTAGGATATAATATTTATAATAGAGATGTAGAAAGCGACATTTATGACATAGAAAATTCAAATATATTTTTCGTACACGAACAGAACCTTTATGTCATATATGCATATGGAAACAATGCACTAACAAGTGAAATGGATATAATTGTATTTTAAAACAAAGAAAAAGAAGCGTAATGGCTTCTTTTTCTTTGAAAATAAAAGGGGATGTTTTTTATTTTAAATCAGCATTTGTAAACTGATTATGATAACATTATAATTATCAAATTTGTCCATTGTGTGAATTCAAAGTGAAAAAACTATAAAAGTTAAGGTTGTTCACCAAGAGTTACAGTTAATTCTCTTTCCTGTCCATCTCTATTTACTTTAATTTTCATTTCATCACCAATTTTATGAGAATTTTTAATCTTATTCAAGTCATCCATAGTTGTAACCTTAGTACCATCAGCTTCTATAATAACATCTCCAGGTTTTATACCAGCTTTTTCAGCACTAGAGAAATCTTCAATAGATTTAACATAAACACCAACAACTAAATTGTTAGCTTCAGCAAGCTCTTTAGATAAGTCCATTCCAGTTAAACCAATATAAGGTCTTTTTACTTTGCTATATTCAATTAATTGACTAGTTACATCTGTTGTAGAATTTATAGGAATTGCAAAACCAATACCTTCGATTCCAGTTCCAGAAAGTTTTAAAGTATTAATACCAATAACTTTACCTTCACTATTAACTAAAGCTCCACCACTATTACCAGAATTAATAGCAGCATCAGTTTGAATTAATGTATATGTCTTTCCTTCAGAATCTGTTACTTCTCTATTTACAGCACTAACAATACCACAAGTTACAGTGCTATCCATTCCAACAGGATTACCAACAGCCATTGCAAATTCACCAACTTTAATAGAATCAGAATCTGCAAATTCAGCTTTTGTCAAACCTGTTTTATCAATTTTTATAACAGCTAAATCAGTTTCTTCATCTTTTCCTACAACCTTTGCTTCATACTCAGTCTCATCACCAAATAGAGTAACCGTAAGTTTACTTGCATCTGAAATTTGATAATAAGAATTACTATTTGAAATATCATCACTACCAGTAGAAATTACATGATTATTAGTTAAAATATAACCATCTTCACTAATAATAATACCAGAACCAGTAGCAGTAGCATTTGAAGTAGAATTTTGACCAAACATAGCCATTATAGGATTATTAACAGTATATTCTACTTTTATACCAACAATAGATGGTAAAATTTTATTAGCTGCATAAACTGCTGTATCTGAATAATTAGAAAGAGCTATTTGAGAAACATATCCAGAATTTTCATTGCCACTGTTAGAAGAATTAGATAAAGAATTTTGAGTAGAATTATCTAATATAGCAGAATGTATAGAAGGAATTCCAAAACATGTTCCGATTACTAATGCACACCCAACTACTCCGCTAAAAAAAGGTAGTAATACGGTTTTTCCAAAGCCAGATTTATTTCTAACCTTTTTTTCGTTATATTTGTTAGTGTCATTTACAGTAATAAATTTTGAGTTTTTTTGTTTTTCATTTTCTCCCATAATTAGGACCTCCTATTAATTTTATAATTATAATAACCTAAATTAAAGATAGAATACAATATATTTGTGAATATTTTGTGAAAAAAATGTAACAATTCAGAATTGATTTTTTAAAATGCGTATGTTAAAATATTTTAAAATGGTTAAATGGGGACAGGTCCCAATTAACCAAAAATGGTTAATCGGGGACAGGTCTATGTAATATAAGGGAGGAATGAAGTAAAATGAATAATAAAGGTATAACTTTAGTAGCTTTAGTAATAACAGTAATAGTATTGCTAATAATAGCATCAATTGTGGTATATTCAAGTAAAGATGCCATAAAAAATGCAAATTTGCAAAGTATAAAGACAAATATGTTACTAATAGAAGCAAAAGCAAGAGAATATGTAGAAAATGCAAATCATGAACTAGGAGTAAATCCGAGCCAAGCAACTGAAGAAATGAAAAATAAATCAACATCAATGTTAGTAGGCACAAAAATAGAAAATACAGATGCTTTAGTAAGCCATTTAAACATAGATTCTAAATACGCAGTATACAAATTAAGCGAAGAAGATTTAAATAATATGGGCATAAAAGATGTTTCATCAAATGATAAAGATGGATGGTATATAATTGCATATGATGTTACAAATGCAGAAGTTAAAATATATAATACAGAAGGAATAACAACAGCTGATAGTGTAAGAAGATATTGTCTTGACGATATAAGAGATTTAACAGAATAGAAAAAAATAAATAAAATCATCAAAAAAGGAAGAACTTAAATGAAAGAAAAAGAAATAGAAAGATTAAATACATTAAAAGCAATAGAAGAAGATTTACACAAAAAAGGTTTTGAAAAAATTTGTGGAATAGATGAAGCTGGAAGAGGACCACTTGCTGGTCCTGTTGTTATTGCAGGGGTAATAATGCCAAAAGATTCTTTTATAGAAGGAGTAAATGACTCAAAAAAAGTATCAGAGAAAAAGAGAGAATTGCTTTACGACAAGATTTTAGATGAAGCTATTAGTTATTCTGTTGCAATAATAGGACAAGATATAATAGACGAAATAAACATATTAAATGCAACAAAAAAAGGAGTAACAAGTGTAATAGAAGGTTTAGATGTAAAACCAAATTTGATAGTAATAGATGCACTAGAACATATTGACACAAAAGGAATTCCTTATGAGTCAATAATAAAAGGAGATGCCAAGTGTTATTCTATTTCAGCAGCCTCAATTATAGCAAAAGTTACAAGGGACAGAATAATGAGAGAGTGGGATAAAATATATCCACAATACGGTTTTGCAAAACATAAAGGATATGGTACTTCTGCACATATATCAGCAATTAAAGAATATGGACTATGCCCAATACATAGGAGATCATTTACTAAAAATTTTGTTTAAATTAAAGGAATGTGAAATATATGAATACCTTAAATATCTTAGAAATAATAGAAAAAAAGAGAGACAAGAAAGAGCTCACAACAGAAGAAATTGAATTTTTTATTGAAGAATATACAAAAGGAAATATTGCTGATTATCAAGCTTCTGCATTGATAATGGCAATATATTTAAATGGAATGACAGAAAAAGAAACATCTGATATGACAATGGCAATGGCAAAGTCAGGGGAAGTTTTAGACTTATCAGATTTATCAGAAAATATAGTAGATAAACACTCAACAGGTGGAGTAGGAGATAAAGTATCATTAATTTTATTACCACTAGTTGCCTCACTTGGAGTAGTTGTAGCAAAAATGTCAGGTAGAGGGTTAGGATTTACAGGAGGAACAGTAGACAAATTAGAATCAATTCCAGGATATAAAACAAACATAGAGATAGAAGAATTTAAAGAAAATGTAAAGAAAATAGGAATCAGCATGATATCTCAAACTGCTAATTTAGCACCAGCAGATAAAAAAATATATGCTCTAAGAGATAGTATAAGTTGTGTTGAAAGTATGCCATTAATAGTTTCTAGTATTATGAGTAAAAAAATTGCAAGCGGAGCACAAAAAATTGTTATGGAAGTAACAGTAGGGAATGGAGCTTTCATGAAAAATAAGGAAGATGCTCAAAAATTAGCAGATGAAATGATTAAAATCGGGAAAATGGTAAATAGAGAAGTTGTATGTATTTTAACTAACATGGAAGAACCATTAGGCTATGCAATTGGAAATAATTTAGAAGTGATAGAAGCGGTAAAATTCTTAAAAGGTGATATGCCAGAAGACTTAAAACAAGTAGTATTAGAATTAGGGGCAAATATGATGAAACTTGCAGGACTTGGAAATAATTTAGAAGAAAATAAAAAAATGATGTTAGAAAATATATATAATGGAAAAGGATATGCAAAATTTATAGAAATGGTAAAAACACAAAATGGAGATATATCATACATAGAAAATTTAGAAAAATTCCAAAAATCAAAATATATTATACCAATAAGAAGTATAAAAGAAGGATATATAACCAAATTACCAGCAAAAGAGATAGGGAAAATGGCTTGCTTTTTAGGAGCAGGAAGAATAAATAAAGAAGATGAAATAGATAATAGTGTAGGAATTGTACTTGCAAAAAAAACAGGGGATTTTGTAAAGAAAAATGAAATACTTGCATATATTCATTCAAATGATGAGGAAAAAGCAAAAAGTGTAGAAAAAGATTTTTATGAAATTTGCGAAGTTACAATTCACAGTTCAAAATAAGAGACACTTTCAAAGGGTTAATTCATATTCTATCTCGTTCGTCCCAACTGCATAACAAGCTGTAAACAAAATTTTACTTACGAAAATTTTGTAACAGCTTATAATTTGTAGGTAATTTAAAAAAAGTGTTGAATTTTATAATAATATGGTGGTATAATTTTATTGTATTTAGTATACGAAAGGATGATTAAACTATGAAAAAGCAAAAAGTAAACAAGGAAGAAATAAAAAGAAAAAAAGAATTTAACAAAGGAAGAATATTTGTAAAAATAACAGCAGGATTCTTAGCTTTATTAATGTTAGTTGCAACACTAGGAACACTAATATTTGCACTAATATAAAAAACATATAAATCAAAGGAGAAAAATAGGATAAATGGAAAATAATATAGAAGTTTCTTGGACTGATAATATAATGAACTATTTTAAAAATTTAGGAAGTAATCCATTAAATTTAGTAAGTTTTATTTTAGACATAGCAATTGTATTATTTTTAGCATATTGTTTAATTAGAATAGTCAAAGGTTCTAGAGCTTGGCAATTAATAAAAGGAATACTATTTCTAGTAATTGCTACATGGCTTAGTGGAGTATTTAAACTAACAATATTAAACACGATACTTACAGGAATTATGAACTGGGGAGTTATAGCACTTATAGTTATTTTTCAACCAGAACTAAGAAGAGCCTTAGAACAATTAGGAACAAATAAATTTACAAAATTTTTTGGAATAGATAAAGACATTGCAACAAAAACAAAAGAAGATATATATAAGGTAGTAATTGCTACAGAAGAATTATCAAAATCAAAAACAGGAGCATTAATAGTTATTGAAAGAGATATAAATATACAAGATATAATATCAACAGGAATACCTATGGATGCAGAAGTTTCACCTCAACTTTTAGTTAATATATTTGTACCAAAAACACCATTACATGATGGAGCTGTAGTAATAAGCAATAATAAAATTGCAGCAGCAGCATGTGTGTTGCCACTAGCAAATGATAATGATATTGCAAAAGAACTTGGAACAAGACATAGAGCAGCAATAGGAATTTCTAAAGAATCAGATAGTATAGTAGTTGTTGTTTCTGAAGAGACAGGTAAAGTTTCTGTTGCAAAAGATGGAACATTAATAGCAGATGTAAGAGAAGATGTTTTGAAAAAAATATTAATCAGCAATATAGTTACGAAAAGATTTACTGTTGATAAAAAGAAAAAGAAATTTAAGTTAAGTGATCTTAAAGATAAGTTAACAAAAGAAAAAGATGAAAACAAAAAAATTGAAGAAGAAGTAAAAAAAGAGACTGAAGCAAAAAAAGAAGATTAAAAAATACTCATTAAATAATTAATCTTAAATTAATTATTAATGAGTCTTTTACTTTATAAGAGAAATATTTAAGGATATTATAAAATAAAGACTTATTTTAAATTGTTATGTAAAAAGAAAGGACAAAAAATATGAGAAACATTAAATTAACAATAGAATATGATGGAAAAGACTTTAATGGTTGGCAAAAACAGCCTAATAAATTAAATATTCAAGGAAATATTGAACAAGCAATAAAAAATGTTACAGGAGAAGATGTAGAACTCTTTGCATCAGGAAGAACAGATGCAGGAGTACATAGCTTTGGACAAGTTGCAAACTTTAAAACCGAAAGTTTAATTCCTTTAGAAAAAATACCAATAGCATTAAACACAAATTTAAAAAAATCAATAAGAATAATAAAAGCAGAAGAAGTGGACGAAAAATTCCATAGCAGACTTTCATGTAAGAAAAAAACTTATAGATATGTTATAAATAACTCATCATGTGAATCAGCTATCTATAGAAATCTAGAGACATATATTCCAAGTAGATTAAACATAAATAAAATGAAAGAAGCAGCAAAATATCTTGAAGGAGAACATGATTTTAAAGCATTTAAAGCAAGTGGAACAAGTAGTAAAAGTAGTGTAAGAACTATTTATAATTTAAACATTATAGAAAAAGAAAATAATAGAATTTATATAGAGATTACAGGCAATGGTTTTTTATATAATATGGTAAGAATTATATCTGGAACACTAGTAGAAGTTGGAATGGAAAAGATTAAACCAGAAGAAATAGCAGAAATAATAGAAAGTAAAGACAGAAGCAAAGCAGGAAAAACACTTCCAGCACATGGACTATTTTTATTAAATGTAGAATATAATTAAAAGACATAATTTTAACAATAAACAAGAATATAGCATAGAATATAGAAGAAAAGTATTTTGCTAAGTTAATTTTTAAAATAAAGAAGCAAAACTACATTAAAGAAGAATGAAGGGAATGATAGTAATTATGAATACTCTTTTACTTATATTCTTTGCTATACCATTAGCTGTAATAATTATTTCTATTGCATTACAAAAAATACTAAAATGTCCTGCACTTGTTGCTTCAATTATTTTTGCAATATTTTTAATTGTTACATTTATTATATCAAATATTAATTTTCTAGTTGCAACAATTATTTATACAATTATTGCATATATAGTTGCAATACTTACTTGCTTAATTTCAAGATTTACAAACACTACACAATTGTTATCAGTAAACAGCAGATGTGGAAATAATGAAAACGGGAATCTGCTAACTATTAGTAGTAATGCTTGTAATGGTAGTCAAAATGATTTGCTAACAATAAATGCAAATAATACTTCTAATACATCTAACAATGCAAATTGTAATTGTACAAATCAATGTGGTTGTAATAGAAATACAATTGCAGTTAGAGCTAATGTAATACCTAATAATAATTGTGGAAGTTTTACAGGTTGCTATAGAAGAAGATAAATAGATAAGGCTGATTTAATAAGAAATGAAAATTTGTTACAATTCACAGTTTGAAAAAAGAAATACTTTCAAAGGTTTAATTCATATTTATCTCGTTCGTCCCAACTGCATAACAAGCTGTAAACAAAATTTTACTTTGAAAATTTTGTAACAGCTTATAATTTGTCGGTCCCCACACGAGCTCACTCGAAAAATATGAATTAAACCTTTTCAAGATCCTTTGCTTTATAGAACTGTGAATTGTAACAAATTTTAATTAATTTTGTATTGAATATTTTTTTGAATTTAGTGTATAATGTAATTAATTTAAAAGGAGTAATAAAGGTTGAAAAATAATTACAGTTTTCCAACCTGATTTGTGCCTTAAAAAAGAAAGGAAAGTGATAAAAAATGAGAGTAGTTCAATATGGTACTGGGAAAATGAGCGTATACACAATGAGATATGTGTATGAAAAAGGGGGAGAAATAGTAGGAGCAATTGATGTAAACAAAGATGTAATAGGCAAAGATATTGGAGACATAATGGGAACAGAGAAAAAAGGTGTTACAGTTACAGCTTTAGAAGATGCAGAAAAAATGTTACAAGAGGTAAAACCAGATATTGCAATAGTCACAACAATGAGCTTGATAAGTGATGTAAAAGATGCATTAATGCTATGTGCAAAATTAGGAATAAATGCAATTACTACATGTGAAGAAGCATTTTATCCTATAAATTCAAATCCAAATATAACGAAAGAACTAGATGAAATGGCTAAAAAGAATAATTGTACAATAACAGGAAGTGGATATCAGGATATATATTGGGGACAATTAATAACAAGTATAGCAGGATCAACACAAAGCATAAAGAAAATCAAAGGAAGTTCAAGCTATAATGTAGAAGATTATGGAATAGCTTTAGCTAGAGCACATGGTGCAGGCTTAACATTAGAAGAATTTGATAAACAAGTTGCATCAGTAGATAAAATCTCAGATGAAGAGAGACAAGCTATAATAAATAAAGGAGAATATTTGCCTTCATATATGTGGAATGTTAATGGATGGCTATGCGAAAAATTAGGACTAACAGTAAAATCACAAACTCAAAAAACAGTTCCACAAACATATAAAGAAGATATAGAATCTTCTACATTAGGAATGACAGTTAAAGCAGGTACAGCAACTGGTATGAGTGCAGTTGTTACAACAGAAACAGAGGAAGGAATTACAATAGAAAGCGAATGTATAGGAAAAGTTTACTCTAAAGAAGATTTTGATAAAAATGAATGGACAGTAATGGGAGAACCTGATACAACATTAGTAATAAGTAGACCTGCAACAGTTGAACTTACTTGTGCAACAATTGTTAATAGATTACCAGATGTAATTTCTGCAAAGCCAGGATATGTTCCAACTTGTGAAATGGGAGATTTAAGCTTTAAGTTTAAATTGTAAGAAATTAATAAAATGTAAAAAATATAAAAGCAGATTAAGTATGGTCAGCTACTTAACCTGCTTTTTTTCAGCCTGATGGTTCGGAATATGCGATGAATCTTTCAATTTCCGAACGGTACGGACTGGTAATTATCCGCGATAACATTAAGGCGGATGGTACATAGCCATTCTTCCTATCATAATCTAGTATTTTATTTAGATCATCACGTGTGATAGGAAGTTTATCAGATGGATTGACAATATACTTAAATTGCCAGAACCCATCTTGAATCTTAAATGCATATTTTTCATTCAAATATTTATCTAAGATTTCTTTTTGGCTCCTCTTGTATTTGATTATTGGCTTGTAAGCCTTATAGTAGTCATTCTTTAGCATAATACTTTCTTCAAGTCTTGAATCAAATACATAATCTTCTTCTTCAAATTTAAATTCTACCCAACCATGGTGGTAGTTTTTATAACCATCTAAATCGAGGAATCCTCTTAGTAGATAGTCGTTGGGGGTTAACCCCATTATAGCATATGCACTATAATAGTAGCATTCATCAGAATATCTGTGACGTAGATATTCCTCAAAAGATTCTATTTTAGTGCCGGTCTCTATATAGACCTTTTCCATTTCTTTAAAAAAATAGAAATAAGCGTTTTGTTTCATTTAAAATCCTCTCTTTATATGAATTGGGATTTGAAGTTCACTGACCAAGAACTTCAACAATAATAAACTACAACAATAAGTATATCATATTTTATGTTAATTGTAAACTATATTTTTATAATCAAAAACTTTCAAAATTCTAGGCAAATTTAAGACCTATTTTTTAGCATATTTATAAAATAAATCCCAGCTATTTTTAACTACTTGTAAAAAAAATTCAATTTATTCATCAGAATAATTACCTTCCCATTTTTTAGTTTAGAAACATCAAAATGGCCTGCATCCTCAGATACAAGCTACTTGCATAGATTTCACATTGGTAGCGAAGGAAAGACAGCTAGCTTATAAGGAAAGAAGGTATTTTAATGAGTTATGCAATAATTAGGAATGCTAATTATAAGAAAGAAAATTTAGCAGGACTATATAAACATAACGAAAGAAAAAATACTAATTATTCTAATAAAGATATTGATAAAACAAAATCATTAAAAAATTATTCATTAAAACAATGCAATACTACATAAATTGTAAATCATTGTATAGTGAGTCAAAATGAAGATAAAAATAATAAAAATTGAGAATAAAAAGTACAGTATATAATAACAAATAAAGCAAAAATTAAAAAAATTGGCATAATTTACATAAAATGATATAATATGGATGCAACTTTATGTAAATATCAAAAAGGAGGAAGTTACATGGAAAATTATTTAGACCTAATTAACGAGTTTTTCAAAAAAAGGAATGATTCGATATGTTTCAACTCTTTTAGTAATGATGTCAGATTATTCCAAAATCGCATTATAAAAACTTTTAATAGTCGGAAACGATTAGAAAAATGTCTTGTAGAATTACAAATTATGAATAATACTTCAATAAATGTACCAACTATACAATTTGTTTGTCCAGGAAAAAATATAATAATCGAAAACTATATTGATGGAATTGTATTAAATGAATATACGATGCATTTATCCAAAAAAAATTTATATGAAATTGGACAACTAATGGGAACCTTCCATAATATAAATGTTAGTAGTGATGATAATGGAGATTCTTGGATTGTGACTGTTCTTTCAGATATGTTGAAAATTAGACAGAGTTTGGCACCTTATGAAGATGAGTTTATTGAAAGTATTTATTTTGTAGAAAATGAATGTAGAAAACTATTTAAAGACCTACATTTCACTTATGTTCATGGTGATTTTAGACCGGCTAATATTATTTGGAACCAATCAGAAGATAAATATTATTTAATAGATTTTGAAAATTTTATGATTGGTGATTCAACTTTGGATATATACAAGATGCTTAGCGTTTTGAAGTATAATAACAAATATAATATCGAAGATGTTAAAGCATTTTTGGATGGGTATTCAAGTATTAGAAAAATTCCAATAATGATAGTTAAAAAATGGATTTTTTATGATGTTTATTATTCGTTAAGGAGTGTTCGGAGAGCAATAAATGATAAACATTTTAGAAATTCCGATGATCAATATATTAAAACTGCGGACATGAGTGCTCAAAGAAAAAATCCAAAAACTTTGGTAATGACAAATTGGTTGGAAAGATATGGGAATGATCTACATCAGTGTGGGGGGCAATGAAAAATTTTCATTGCCCTATATTATAAGAATATTTTTCTAGAGCAAAAATAATATAAAGAAAAGAGGAAAATATGATATCAAATAGTCAAGATAATAAATCTAATATTAATAAAATAGGGGAAGTAATTCAAGAGGGATTAAAAAATCCAGTAGTAAAAAATATATGTATGCATGGAAAAAATAAAAGTTCAGAGGAAATAAAGAAAATTCAAAGTGAATTTTCGAGATTTGTTGGATATTGTATATTATTTAAAAGTTCACAAGATATTGAAGATTATATGTTATTAAGTGATAAAAAAGACCAAATAGAATTTATTAAAAACAAAATTGCAAAAGAAATAGGAATTTCAAAAGAAAATATAGAACTAAAAAGAAAAGAAATTATACAATATGCATATCAAAATTTTAAAAAAAATGGTTATGTATTTCATGCTGCGAATAGTGCTTCAGTTGAAGAAAAAATGACTAATGGACTAAAAGATGGTATTACAAATATTTAACAACAAAGAGAATTATTGCACATAGAATCTATATATAGAAAGTATGAACCTGATAATGCTTATAGTCCATTAGGACATGGAGCTACAGATATAGTAGATAATAAAACAGGTTGGTTTTTTGATGGATTTCCAATACATTCTACTGGATATGCAAATTCTCCACAATGGTTTAGTTATTTATGCGGTAAAAGTTATGTTTATTTTAACAGTATACAAGAAGAAAGAAGAAATGGCTATGCTAATAGAGATTATGAAACGGCTTTGGATGCTGTTATTTGGTTAATAAAAAGTAAAAAAATGTCTTCAAAAGACGCTAAAGAAATATTAACTTTTTTTATTAAATGCTGGAATGAATATAAAGATACAGTACCCTGTTTAATGTTTATACCTGTAAAAGAAGTTGGAATAAACGATGATATTAAACTTGAACAATATTTAAGTGATGAAGGCATGGAATTGTTATTCGAAGATATAATTTCTGGAAAGGTTAATGCAGGAAAAAACTATTGTTGCAAAAAATCAATTGGACCAGAAAAATTATCTTATGTTGATTTATCACCAATTCTTCCAAGATTTAAGATTGAAAGAAGAAAATCAAAAGAGCATGGACTTATAAATAAAACAAATCAATCAAGAATTCAAGAAGATGAAGAGCGATAATTTTAATTCACTTGAGAAATTTATAATAGAACGGTATAATTACATTGGAGGGAAAATATGTGTATAAATAAATATAAAAACATTAAATTGACAAATGAGCTTGATAGAGCAAATTGCGTAACACATTCAGGAAAATTCCATGTTGATGAAGTTATATCAACAATATTTTTAAGCAAGATTATAGATAGAGTTGTTTTAATGAGAGTTGCAACTACAGAAAATAAGATTTTGAAGGATAAAATAGTTTATGATATAGGATACGGAGAATTTGATCATCATCAAAAAAATAGAAATGGTCAAAGAAAAAACGGAATTTATTACTCATCAATAGGATTATTATGGAAGAAATTTGGAAAGAAATATCTAGAAAAATTAGGTACAAGATATATAAACGAAATTTTTGAATATATGGATAGTGAACTAATACAATACATTGATGCAACAGATAATATGCAAATAGAATATTTAGAAAATAAAATATCACCAGATTTTATAAAATTATGTAATCCTCAATGGAATGAAAATATATCAGAAGATGAAGCATTTATGAATGCGATAAAATTAGCAGATGAATTTTGGGAAATTTATATAAAACACGCAATAGCAGAAGTTGAAGCAATAAAAATAATTTTAAATAAAATTGATAAAAGTAAAGATTGTTATATAATATTTGATAAAGAGATGCCATACAGAAAAGCAATAAAATTTGTTAAAAATAATAAAGTTAAATATATAGTATTTAAATCACGAAGAGAAGGCTATGATATTAGAATAATAATTAGTTCTTGCAAATTTAAAAGTGAGATTGTTCAAGAGAAAGATATAAATATAGCAAGAGATTTAACAGGAATAAAAGACTTAATATATGTAGATGTTCATGGAAAATTATGTTGTACAAAAACATTAGAAAGTGCAATCAAGCTTATAAAATATAATGAGAAAAATTAAGAGGTCTAGTATGAGGAATGAATTTTATAAAAAAATACTCAGGAACTTGGATATCAGCATAAAATCAGTCATATTCAAAAGGTTATGTTATTTTCTCAAATTATTGCTAAAAATGAAAATTTAGATGAAAACCAAACTAAAATATTATTAGCTTCGGCAGCTTTTCATGATTCAGGAAGAAAAAAAGATAGAGATAATGGAGAACATGGAGTGTCAAGTGCAGAAATTACAGGGGAATATTTTAAGAAAAATCCTAATAATCCATATGAAATAACGTCAGATGAAATTGTAATTATTAAAACTTCAATTGCATATCATGTTATTTCTGAGGAGATACTAGGATGTATAGATGAAAAAAAATTAAGTATAATATGTCACAAGTATGGTGTAAATCCAAGTGATTTTGAAAAAGTAAAAGAAATTTCTGCTATACTAAAAGATGCAGATGCATTAGATAGAACACGATTTATATCAGGAAGTAATTTAGACTCAAAAGAATTAAGAACAGAAACAGCTAAAAAGACAATAATGATTGAAATTGCTAAAAAAATAAACCAAGAATATGCTACTTGTGTTTTGATGCAAAACTACCCTAATGAAGAACTTAATATTAACAATAAGATAGAAGCATTACATTATGCGAGAAGTAATTATAAAAGAAAAATAATGGAGTGAGAAAAAAGGAAACAGAAATTTCAGTAAAAACAATGATTTTAATATTTAAAAATGTTTTGGATAATATAAAAACAAAAAATGAAAAAGATCTTTTGAACGAATATTGCAAAAATATTTTAATATAACAGATATTTCTACACATAGTTTAAGACATACTTATGGTACTAGATGTATTGAAAGTG
>CAWVFT010000033.1:0-4876 GCA_963928635.1 Bacillota bacterium
AGAAGTTGTAATCTTAAAAGTTGAAGATACAGATGATGATTCAGAAGAAGAATCATATGTTAGTGTTGAAAACGAAGATACATTAAACAAAGTTTTTGAAATATTTAAAGAAAGATTTAAAGATGATTTCGATTTTGTTGACTAAATAAAATTTATAATGACAGATGGTTTAGTCTGTCATTATTTTTACATTATAGGAAATTGATACATAAATATTTAAAAGTTATAAAAAATATCTTATGAAATTTTAAATAATATAAGTGAGAGGGGAGAAAGACAAATGAAAAAATTTTCAACATATTTATTAGTAATGTTTATGATTATATTTTGGGTTTTAAGAATAATCATAACACTAATGGCTCAATTAGGAAAAGACTTTATGGGAGTTGTTCCAATAAATGCAACATTTGAAGTAATATTATTATTTTTATTTTTAATATGTGCAATATTAGTAGTAAAGAGAAAAATAATAGGAGCATTACTATACTTAGGATTACATGCGGTATATTTTGGAGGAGATATAACTGCTAAAATAGGAATTTTATCAAATGGAGAAACATTAACAATTGGACAATCAGCAGATTTAATGTTATCAATTGTAGGAATTATAATTCCTCTAGCTGTGCTAATAGACTTATTACTAGATAGAGGAAGAAAAGAACATCCGGTAGATAAAAAGACAGACTGGTTCTACAAAAATGAAAAATTTGACCGTGAGCTAGACGAAAGAGCAGATAAAAATAATTATAGAACATTATAGAATGCTAAGAAATAAATTAATAAAACAAAGAAAAAATTGTAAATAATTAAATATGATTAAACAACCCCTCCAATAATTGAAGGGGTATTATAAACTTAAAGAAAGAGTGAAAGTAATGAATGAAAATAAAATGAATATTAACTGGTATCCAGGGCATATGGCAAAAACTAAAAGACAAATAATAGAAGATTTAAAAATAATAGATATAGTTGTAGAATTATTAGATGCTAGAATACCAATATCAAGTAGAAATCCAGATATTGAAGAAATAACAAAAAACAAGAAAAAAATAATAGTATTAAATAAATGTGATTTGGCAGATGAAAAAGAAAACAATAGATGGTTACAATATTTTAAATCAAAGGGAATATCAGCAGTAATTACAGATTCTAATACAGGAAAAGGAATAAATAACTTTATAAAAGAAGTAGAAAAAATGATGGAAGAAGAACAAAAAATATTAGCACAAAAAGGAAGAACAGGAAGAAAAACAAGAGTAATGATATTAGGAATACCAAATGTAGGAAAATCATCATTTATAAACAGGATATCAAAAAGAAGTAGTGCAGGAGTAGGAAATAAGCCAGGGGTAACAAAACAGAAACAATGGATACGAATAAACGAAAAAATTGAATTATTAGATACACCAGGAGTGCTATGGCCAAAATTCCAAAGTGAAGAAGTAGCACTAAACTTGGCATTTACAGGAACAATAAAAGAAGAAATATTAGATAAAGTAGAAATTGCATATCAGCTAGTAAAATATTTGTTAGAAAACTATAGGGAAAATTTGTGCAAAAGATATAACTTAACAAATGAATATATAGAAACAATTTTAAAACAAGATAGACCAGAAAATGAAAACATATATGAAATAATGTTACAAATAGGAAGAAACAGAAAATGCTTAATATCAGGTGGTAATGTAGACGAAGAAAAAACATCAAGAATAATATTAGATGAATTCAAAAATGGAATAATAGGCAAAATAACATTAGAAAAGGTGAAATAAAATGGAAGAATTTATAGAAATAAAAAGAACAATAGAAGAAATAAAATTGATGTCACCACTAACTTGGGCATATATAGGAGACTGTGTTTATGAGTTATATGTTAGAACTAAGTTAATAAATGAAACAAACCTTAAACCACATTATTTACATATAGAAGCAATAAAAAAAGTAAAAGCAAAATCACAAGCAGAAACACTAAATAAAATATATGAAGAATTAACAGAAGAAGAAAAAGATATAGTAAGAAGAGGAAGAAATGCAGAAAACCATCATTTACCAAAAAATGCAAATGTACAAGAATATATGTACGCAACAGCATTTGAAGCATTAATAGGTTACTTGTATTTAACAAAACAAGAAAAAAGATTAAAACAAATACTTGATTTTTGTTAAAATCGTGATATAATATTAAAAATTAAAAAGGAAAGGCAAAAATAAGGACAATATAAATAGGAATATCTTAAAGAGAGCCAAAGGGAGCTGTGAATTTGGTAAGTAAAAACTATTTATTATCACCTTATTAGTCACTAAATCGAAAAATTAATTTTAGTAAATTTAGTCGTAACTCTGCGTTAAAGAGAAATGAGAGAGTAATAATATAATTTTTGATATATTATGCTAAATTAGGTGGTACCGCGGAAACTACTTCGTCCTATAGATGAAGTAGTTTTTTTGCGTATAGGGAAAATGGGGATAGATCTCAAAAAACTCAAAAATTGTTGTAAAATTGAAACCTGTCCCAAATTGACCAAAAATGGTTAAACGGGACCTGTCCCTAATTGACCAAAAATGGTTAAACGGGACCTGTCCCCAATTAACCAAAAATTAGAAGGAGGTATTTTTATGTACAAGAAAGTTGAATTAAAAGACGGATTTGTTGGAATGGAAAGAGAAGTTGCTAAAGGTTGGAAAGAGAAAAATATAATTCAAAAAAACTTTGGCATGAATAAAGGTAAAAGATATTTTACTTTTTATGATGGTCCACCAACAGCAAATGGAAAGCCACATGTTGGACATATCGAAACAAGAGTAATTAAAGATATTATACCAAGATACAAAGTTATGAAAGGTTATCAAGTAATTCGTAAAGCTGGTTGGGATACACATGGACTTCCAGTTGAATTAGAAATAGAAAAGAAACTAGGAATATCAGGAAAACAACAAATTGAAGAATATGGTGTAGAAAAATTTGTTAAAGAGTGCAAAGAAAGTGTGTTTACATATGTTCATATGTGGGAAGAAATGACAAATAAAGTTGGATTCTGGGTTGACATGGATAATCCATATGTTACATATCATAATGATTATATAGAATCTGTATGGTGGGCATTAAAGCAAATGTGGGAAAAAGGTTTGTTATATGAAGGTCACAAAGTAATGCCATATTGTCCAAGATGTGGAACAGCACTTTCATCACATGAGGTTGCACAAGGATATAAAGATGTAAAAGATTTGACATGTGTTGCAAAATTCAAAGTTGTTGGAAAAGACAATACATATATTTTAGCATGGACAACAACACCATGGACACTTCCATCAAACTTAGCACTTTGTGTAAATAAATCTTATGAATATGTAGAAGTAAAAGCAAATATAGGAACAGATGATGAACCAGAATATGAAAATTATATTTTAGCTAAAGATTTATTGGAATCAGTATTAAAAGAAACACCATATGAGGTTGTAAAAACTTTTAAAGGTGAAGAATTACTTGGAACAAAATATGAGCAATTAATGCCATTTGCTAAAGTAGAAGGTAAAGCATTTGAAATAATACATGGAGACTATGTAACACTAACAGATGGTACAGGAATAGTACATATTGCACCAGCATATGGTGAAGATGATAGCTTAGTTGCAAAACAAAATGGAATTGCATTTGTTAACTTAGTTGATAAAGAAGGAAAATTTGTTAAAGAAGTAGAACCATGGGCTGGAAAATTTGTAAGAAACTGTAACGAAGATATATGCAAATGGCTTGCAGAAAATAACAAATTATTCAGCAAAGAAAAACATATGCACTCATATCCACATTGTTGGAGATGTGATACACCACTTTTGTATTACCCAAAAGAAAGTTGGTTTGTTGCAACGAGTAAACTAAGAGATGAATTAGTTGAAAATAACAACAAAGTAAACTGGTATCCAGATACTATAAGAACAGGAAGATTTGGAAAATTCCTAGAAAATGTAATTGACTGGGGAATTTCAAGAGATAGATATTGGGGAACACCACTTCCAATTTGGACTTGTGAGAATGAGGAATGTGGACATAGAGAGTGTATAGGATCTATTCAAGAATTAAAAGAAAAAGGAATAGATGTCCCAGATGATATAGAATTGCACAAACCATATATAGATAATGTATATTTAAAATGTCCAAAATGTGGAAGCAAAATGACAAGAGCAAAAGAAGTAATCGACTGCTGGTTTGATTCAGGATCAATGCCTTTTGCACAATGGCATTATCCATTTGAAAATAAAGAAATGTTTGATAACAACTTCCCAGCACAATTTATTTCAGAAGCAGTAGATCAAACAAGAGGATGGTTCTATACATTAACGGCAATAGGAACAGCATTATTTGGAAGAACACCATTTGAAAACTGTATAGTATTAGGGCATGTATTAGATGAACATGGACAAAAGATGTCAAAATCAAAAGGAAATGGCGTAGACCCAATGGAATTATTAGATACAGTAGGTGCTGATAGCACAAGATGGCATTTCTATACATGCAGTAGCCCCTGGCTTCCAACAAGATTAGGATTAAAAAATGTTCAGGAAACACAAAGAGGATTTTTAAGTACATTATGGAATGTATATTCATTCTACGTGCTATATGCAGAAATAGACCAATTTAATCCATTAGAATATTTACAATATGAATCTAAAAATGTAATGGACAAATGGATTATTTCGAAACTAAACACATTAGTAAAAGAGGTAGCAGAAAATTTAGATAAATATGATATAACAGGAGCAGCTATTAAAATAGAAGACTTTACTGATGAACTATCAAATTGGTATGTACGTAGAAATAGAGAAAGATTTTGGAGTCAAGAATTAAATGATGAAAAAATAGGAGCATATGTAACATTAT
>CAWVFT010000034.1:0-4370 GCA_963928635.1 Bacillota bacterium
TTGTATAAAGACTTGTATATATTTTGCAGTAATGTATATTGCAGTAATAATATTTAACACATTAACTATTTCAAGATATAAACTAATTAATTTACTAACAGCAGTAAAGAAAAATGAAAAAGTTAAATTAAAAAATCCTATTATTTCTATACTTATATTTATGGTATCAAGTGTATTACTTGGATATGCTTATTATCTAGTAACTGCTGGTGCTTATGAATTAAGAACAGGTGAAGAATTATTAAAGCCAATTATAATGGGTGTAGTAGGAACAGTTGGAGTATTCTGGTCTTTATCAGGCTTTATATTAAGAGTAATACAGACAAGAAAAAGTATCTATTTAAAAGGAACAAATATGTTTGTATTAAGACAGTTAAATAACAAAATAAATACTAATATAGTTAGTATGACAGTTATTTGTTTAATGTTATTTATGACAATTAGTGCATTATCAAGCAGTTTATCAATACAATCAGCATTGGATTCACAATTAGAAAAATTTACACCAGTAGATGTTAACTTATACAAAACAGCATATCTTCCAGAAAGTTATGTAAGTTCATATAGTGGAAAAACAATATATAATACAGAAACACAAATAGAAGATTCAAGGCATCCTGTAAGTTATACACTTGAAACAAATGGATATGATATGAATAATTTAAAAGATATTGTAGAAATACCAATCTATGCAATTCCAGAATGGACTTTGAAAGTAAGTTTAGGAGATTATTCGGAAACAGCAATGCAACAATTTTCAATGCTTGCTTATGATACACCAGAAACTGTAATAAAAATTTCAGATTACAATAAAATTGCAAAACTTTATGGAGAAGAAGAATATTCATTAAATGATGATGAGTATATAGTTCTTTGTGATTTTGAACAAATGATGGATATAAGAAATGAAGCACTAAAACAAAATTCTAATATAGAAATAAATGGAAAAACATATCATTCAAAATATAATGAATGTAAAGACGGTTTTGTTATGATGTCAACTACCTATATGAACGCAGGTATCATATTAGTACCAGATAGCTTTGAGATAAAGGAAGAAAATACAGAACAATACTTTTTAGCAGCTAACTATAATGTAGAAACAGAAGAAGAAAAAGTTGAATTAAATGATGTTCTTGCAGGTAATGTTGATAGTGAATTATTTGATAATTTAGAAGAAAAAGAGATAAATCTTGAAGGATCAACAAAAATTAGTATAAAAGAAGCTAGCAAAGGTTTATCAACAATCATTATATTTATAGCAATTTATTTAGGTATTGTATTCCTTGTCGCAAGTTCAGCTATTTTAGCATTAAAACAATTAACAGAAAGCTCTGATAATAAACAAAGATATACAATATTAAGAAAAATTGGTTGTGATGAGAAAATGATAAATCAAGCACTTTTTAGACAAATATTCATATTCTTTATGATGCCACTTGCTTTAGCAATCATACATTCTATATTTGGAATTAAGTTTATATTGTCAATTCTTGCAGCACTAGCATCACCAGAAGAATTATTACCATCAATTATTGTAACAGCAATAATCATTGGTGCAATCTATGGATTATATTTCCTAGCAACATATTTTGGAAGCAAAAACATAATTAAAGAGGAGGAATAGAGCTATGTTCGGATTCTTTAAATTGATTTTACTAGCCATTATTGGAATTATAATTGCAGGAAGTGCGTTCTTCTATAATATTTTTAATAATGATACTATTTCTAAAGAAGATATTGTGAATGGTTTTGGCGATTTCTTACAAGATACTTCAACTAATGGTCTTACAAAAGATAATAAATTAGAAGGAAAAAGAAAATTTGGAATTGATGAATATGTAGGAACATATATAGCTTCTTACAATAATAAAACAAAAGAAGAAACTATATTTGGTGGAACAACATTAGACAGAAAAGATGGAAATACAATAACTTTGAAAGTAAAAGTAGAAAAACAAAGTGGTAATATTGAAATTATTAGTAACGCAGGAACTGAAAGTGAAATTTTAATAAATGATACAGGAGAGACTGAAAAGACAGTTAATGTAAAAGAATTAAGCTATTATTTAAAAGTTAAAGTTACAGACTTTACTGGAAATGTTGAAATAATAGCAGAATAGGAGGAATAAAGTATGGAGAGTTTTAAAGAAAAATTACCAATTATAATTGCAGTAATTATAGTAGTAGCTTTAATGGTTGGGGCATATTACTTCTTAGTAATACATAAAGACTTATACTATACACAAATAGATAATACAAAGATACAAGAGGTTACTGGATCAGGAGATATGAAATACGAATATACTTTAACGGCATACAATAAAAACGGAAAAGAAAAAGAAGTAAAATTTAAAACAAGTAGAGAATTAAGAGAAGATGCCTATTTAGAATTAGAGGTAATGCAAATAAGAGGAGTTGTAAACTGGAAAGAGGTACAACAAAATGAATTACCAGAAGATGTTAAATCAGCAATGAATGTAGAGTAATTAGAAAAAATAAATGTAAAAAGAAATGAGGTGGTAAAAGATGAAAAAGTTATTTAAAGTATTAATTTTCTTATTACTAATAGGAATGAGTATAGCTCTTTTATTCATTGGTAATGGCTATAATATGTATAAAGAAGCAATAGAGAGTATGCCTCTTGAAAAAAAAGTAGAAGAAATAAGGTCAAAAGAAAATTATGCAGAATTTTCAGAATTACCACAAATGTATGTTAATGCAGTCATAAGTGTAGAGGATAAAAGATTTTATAAACATAATGGCATAGATATAATTGCAATAGGTAGAGCAGCAATTAATGATATAAAGGCAATGTCTTATGTAGAAGGAGGAAGTACCATAACACAGCAATTAGCCAAAAATATGTACTTTACACAAGAAAAGAAAATGGAAAGAAAAATTGCCGAAGTCTTTATGGCTTGGCAAATCGAAGATAATTACTCAAAAGAAGATATATTTGAATTGTATGTAAATAACATTTTCTTTGGAGATGGTTATTATACGGTAAAAGAGGCTTGTAGAGGATATTTTAATAAAGAATTAAATGAGATGACAGACTATGAATGTATATTACTTGCAGGTATTCCAAATGCACCATCTGTATATGCACCAACTAAAAATCCAGATTTAGCAAAACAAAGACAAAGACAAGTAATGGAGAAAATGATAGAAAATGAATATTTAACAGAAGATGAGGCAAATGAAATACTAAGACAAGCAGAATAGAACTACTGTGCTAATTGTAGATGAAGCAATTAGCACAACATCCTCTAAAAAAGAGGAAATAAAAAATGGAGGAAAAAAATGAAAGAAGAAAGTAATGTAGAAAAATTATCAGGTTTAATTTTAAAATTACTAAAAGTATTTATTGCTTTTGTAATACTTGCAGTAATTGCAATAATAGGTTTAGTGATATATGCTTTCGTAAAAGAAGATAAAATAGCAGAAAGCAAAGATGTAGCAGTTGTATATGAACTAAATAATATGTCATATCCAATAGAAACAGAAATAGTATAATAAAATTTATAAAAAATTAAGAATTAATAAAAAGAATCATAAGAATTGTATTTTATAATATTAAAAGAGGAGTAAATATAGAAAAAATGGAAGAAACAAGCAATTCAATTATGATAGTAGATAAAGAAAATATTATACAAAAACTAACAAAAATATTTTGGATATTTTTAATAGGTAGTATATTAGGCTATGGTATAGAAATGATTGTTGGTTTAGTACAAAACGGACATTTTGTATCAAGGCAAGGACTTTTATTTGGACCGTTTATACAAGTATATGGAGTAGGTCTTGTCGCTTATTATTTAGTTATTTCAAATATAAGAAAGAAAAGCTATATAAAGATATTCTTTATAACAATGTTACTTGGAGGAATAGTAGAATATTTATTTTCATACTTACAGGAAACTTGGTTTGGAACAATATCTTGGGATTATAGTAATTTATTATTTAATATAGACGGAAGAACAAGTTTATTGCATTGCTTGTATTGGGGAACAGGTGGAGTTTTATTTGTAAAATTTGTTTTGCCACTAATAAATTATTTAAAAGATTGGTGTAAAAATACAAATTTTAAATGTGTTACTGCGTTTTTAGTGTTGTTTATTGCATTTGATATTATTATTTCTGGGATGGCAGGAGCAAGACAGTTAGAAAGAAAAAATAATATTGCAGCTAGTGGATATATAGATAATTTTTTTGATGAACATTATCCAGATACAAAATTGGAGCAAATTTATTCAAATGCAAAAACAGTTAATTAATACAGTGCTAATTGTAGATGAAGCAATTAGCACACAAAACATCCCCTTTTATTTTCGAGAGAGAATCATTAGAAATAGTGATTCTCTTTT
>CAWVFT010000035.1:0-10137 GCA_963928635.1 Bacillota bacterium
AGTAGAAAAAGTAATGAAAGCCAAAGAAGAGAAGAAAGGGGCATTTAATAATAAAATTTTTTTAGAATATGTTGATGAGGAAAAAAGGAATTTAGAAGAGGAAAAAGAATTGAAAAAGGATTTTAGAAAATGCTAGTTGGAGAAGTTGAATATGAAATTAGGTATAATAACAGATATACACAGTAACATTATTGCACTAAATGAAGTGTTAAAAAAATTTAAAAAAATAAAAATTGATAAAATAATTTGTTGTGGAGATATAATAGGAATAGGACCAAGACCAGATGAAGTAGTACAAGCATTAATACAAGTGAGTGATAAGTTAATAGCCGTTAGAGGAAATCATGAGAAATATTTATTAGATGGATTACCAGTAAATGTGCATGATAATAAAAGAAATATGAGTTTAGAAGAAATTCAAAACCATAAATGGATTCATAGTAGAATAAGTGAGCAATCAAAAAAGTTTTTAGAGAATTTGCCAACTTATAAAACGATAGAAATAGAAAACAAAAAAATATTTCTAATTCACTATCCTATGAATAAAGAAGGTGAATACAAGGAACATATAAAAAATCCTACATTTGAAGAAAATAAAAAAATGTTTAGTGAGGTTAATTCTGATATTTATGTATATGGACATACTCATGTAGCTTGTATAAATAATAGAGACAATAAATGGTTTATAAATGTTGGTGCATTAGGTTGTCCATTGCAGAGTAATATAGCAAATGCAGGAGTATTAGATATAAAAGATGATAAAATGAATTTTGAACAGTTAGCTATTCCATATAATGTTAATAAGGTTATAAAAGAAATTAAAAAGCTGAAATTTCCATTTTACGAAGGAATATTAAAAATATTTTATGGAGACAGATGACTAAAAGGATTACTAATAATAAGTTAGTAGTTCTTTTTTTGTTTCAAGTAATTAGAAATTGTGAGTGCATAATTTCAAAAAGAAATGAGGTGAATATTGAAGTATATAAATATAAATCAAAAACTTAATTTTAAGTTCTGTCAAGTGCCAAGAAAAATTTTATACACAGAGCCATATAAATCGATTTTGTGCCCTTTATCTCAGTTAGCCTATATTTTTATACTAGATAGATTAAATTTATCAAGGATGAACAACAAAGTCGATGAATATGGAAATATATATCTTTTTATGACAAGAAAAGAGATGGGAGAAAACTTAAAAGCAAGTAGTAAAACAGTAATAAGAATATTTAAAGAATTAGAAGAAGCAAAATTGATAAAACAAGAAAATCAAGGAAAAGGTAAAGCATATAAAATATATGTTGTAGATATATATTCTAAAGATATGGAAAATTACATATAGGTAATGAAAAAAGTGCAAATAAGGTTGTGGAATTTTTACCATCAAATAATATAAATAAAAAATATAATTATAAAAGTGATAGAGATTATAGCAATTTTGATTGGATGAGTTTATATGCAAATAATTTTAAATAATACTAAAAAAGACTTGAATAATTATTTAAACAGAGTTAACATCACACAGCAATGGGAGGTGAGATAAAAATGGTAAATAAAAATATTAAAATGTTAGAAACTATATTCGAGGCAAGAGAAGAAGAATTGGCTTTTATAAATGAAGAAGATAAAAGATTTATGAATCAAGATAAAGCCAATAGAAGTAAAAAACATAATTTTCTAAATGAAAAAATAGAAAAAATTCCATACAATCTTAATGAATTAAAAAATGATATTATAAAAGTATTAGAAGATTATATTGAAACAGTAGATTATGAAAGTTATTATTTTTATAAAAAATATTATCTATCAGGATTGAAAGATGGAATCAAGTTGCAAGAAGAATTAAAATAAAATTAAGGAACAAGTATAGATTTTTTTGAATTTATACTTGCTTTTTTTAGGATTAAGAGAGATATACAAAGGATATCACGAAAATGTATAAAGCACCCTGCTAAAAGCCACGCTTTTAGGCAGTAAGCGGGAGATGAGATATCTCCCTGATCCTGCAAAATTGTTAAAAACAATTTTGAAAAGAAAAAGCAAGAAGAAAAGGAGGAAGAAAGTTGAAGGAAAAAGAAGAAGAAAAATTAGTAACTATGGTAATTAGAATACCAAAATATAAAAAAGATATGATAAAAAATATTGCAAAAAGTCAAGGAAGATATGAAGCAGATATTATTAGGAGTGGTATAGATAAGGAATTAAATTTAGATTTATATCAAGATAAAATGGAAGAATTAATTAAAGAAATTTTAAAACCAATTGAAGAAAAAATGGACAAGTTTTTAAAGACACAAAGAAAAATAAGTGTGAAATTTTTAAGAACAATGGCTATTAATACATACTTGAATAGTGAAGTTATGAAAAATTTATTGGGTGATGAACATTATGAGAGATTTAATAAAATGTTAAAAAATGCAAGAAAAAAAGCGAATTATTATATAAGTAAAGATCCTGAAGGAATGACTAAAATGGATTTATATGATTTTTATATTATAGGAGATGTTTATAGAGATGAATTTAGAAATGAATAAAGGATAAGGATAATGAAATAATTAATAAGGTAACTTATAATTGTAATTATAAGAAATATATATTATAATTAAAAAATAAAATTATAAATAAGCATAATCAGAAGGAGATAAAGATGTATAGTAGAAATATAGAATTTGAAAAATTACTAGAGACAAATCCAATTTTAGTTAAGTCAACTAGAATAATAAGTAAATTAGCAAAGGAAAATAGTTCAATTCCTTTTTATGAAGAACATTTTATACCTTGTGCAAAGATTTGCTTTGAAATGTCATATATAAAGAGAATCAATAAAATAGACGCTATATTAACAGGATTATTTCATGATGTCGGAAAATTTATGCTTAAAGGAGAAATAGATAATCATGAGATCATAGGAGCAGAGTATGCAGAAGATTTTTTAAGAGAAAATAATTATGAAGAGACAAAAATACAATTAATAAAACATGCTATAATGAATCATAGAAAAAATGCAAATGATGATTTTGATCAGATGAGCAAGTTAATAATAAATTCAGATATAATTTCTTATATTCTTCATAAAAAATATTTTTTCGAGTATTTATTAAAGTTTACTAATCAAGATGAAGCTAATCAAACTGTGAATAAAAAGATTTCAGATTCTTATGCTCGAATGGACGATGATGGAAAAAGACTGATTTTTGACTTGTTAATAAAATCAATATAAGATATACAAAAAAATGTAAATTATTAAGGATATGTGTTGAAATTTGTGGAAAAATATGGCAAGATATTTATGTAAATAACAAAAGGAGATTGTTATGATAGATCTACATATTCATTCAAACTATTCTGGCGGAAAAAATAATTTAATAAAAATATTACAGATAGCAGAGAAAAGAAATGTTTCTATAATTTCAATAACAGATAATAATACATGTGAAGCATATGCAGAATTAAAAGAATTATCAGAGGAAAGATTTTATAGTGGAAAAATAATACCAGGTTGTGAATTTTCTACAATAGTAAATAATGTACCAATAGAATTAATTGGCTATAATATTGATACAGATTTAGTGCAAGACAAAATATCAAAATTATATCTTCCGAAAAAAGATTATAATATATATGAGACTAATTTAATTATAGAAAAGTGCATTGAAAAAGGTTTAGTTATAAATGTTCATAACATAATATATGATGCGGAAAAAGAAAGAGGAAAAAGAGCAGTATTTGATGAAATAAAAAGACATTTAGAAAATAAGAGGTTTATCTCAGCAGAAGCGTGGGATAATGCAAGAACCTTTCTATTAACATATACATCAAATCCTAATAGCGATTTTTTTGTTGATTTTTCAGGACTTATTCCATCATATAAACAAATTGTACAGTTAATAAAACAATGTGGGGGGAAAGTTTTTATGCCACATATATTTAAGTATAATGAAAATTCAATGGATGTACTAGAAACATTAATAAGTGAAAGTATGTTAGATGGCATAGAAGGATATTATCCATATTATTCAAATGAACAACATCGATTTGCATTAGAATTTGCACAAAAGAATAATTTATATATTTCAGGAGGAAGTGATTCACATGGTACTCCTGATTCCGAGATAGGTATAGGTAGGTCAAATTTAAATATACCTGAAGAAATTATAACTCCTTGGTTGGATAAAGCAAAGATTATTACACAAGGAGGATTAAATTATGAAGAACGATAATGAAATTGGCATTTTTAAATGTGATGGAATAGAGATAATAGATGATAAAAAGTTCATTAAAAAACTTATAAATAGCAAAAAGTTAACAGAGTACATAGAATTAAATGTGAAGAAAAATGACGAAATGAAGAAAATTATGAAAAATGAAAAAATAGAGGAGTACACAGAAAGTACATTTGATTATTTAAAATTTATTAATACTATTAATGGAAGTGGGCAAATTGAGAATACCAATATTATATATGGACAGATTTTTACTATAAATTATAAAAAGAATATATTAACTATTGTCGATAAAAAGATATATGAGAATCATTTTGGAAAAACAAATGAATATAACTATCATCTAAATGATGTTGGAGTAATAGAAGATGAGACAAAAATAATTTTAAATTTTATAAATCAGATAAAACAAAAAAATGATTGTGAATTTTTACTTTATGTATTATCAAATAGAAAATCAATGGTAGACCGACAAAAAAATAATATAAAAACAGAAAAAGAAATAGACAATTTATTTAAATTATGGAATATTACAGATAAATATTATTCATACAAGCAATATAAAATATACTTAAGTTTGTATGAAGAATTATATATAGATGCTCTAAAGAAAAATTTAGATATAAATTTTTCATACTATGAAAAGATTAAAGAACAAATAAGGAAAGTAAAAAAAGAAATTTTGAAAGGGGATTAAAATGGAAGAAAAAGAATGTAGACAAATTAAAAACATAGGTTGGACCTTAGGAAATGATTGTCCTTGCAAATGTAAACACTGTTATTCAATGAGTGTTAGAGAAAAAGGAAAAAATCTTACTAAAGAAATTGTTGATAAAGTAATTGAGCAGGTTCAAAGAATAGGAGTGGAGACAATTAATTTAGGGGGTAATGAACCTATTTTTACTAATGGTTTAAAAGTTCAGGATAGTCTATTGCCATATATATTGAAAGAATTAACAAAGAAGAACATAAAAGTAGGAATTACAACATCCGGAATAAGTTTAATTGCATTGAAAAATGTTTACCCAGAATGTCTAAAGTTATTAAATGATGTAGATATTAGTTTAGATTCACCATATGAAAAAGAACATAATGAAAATAGAGGAGGAGATGTGTACAAATATGCAATAGAAGCTCTGGAAATATGCAAAGAATATGGAATAGAATCAGGGATTATAATGTGTGCGATGAATTGGAATTTTACCAAGGATCGTATAGATGCTTTATTAGAATTAGCAAAGCAATATAATTCAAATATTCGATTTAATTTATTAAAACCAATTCAAGAAAAACATTATGAACTTGTACCTACTAAAAATCAAGTACTTGAAAACTATAAGTATTTATTTAAAATGTGTGATACAGTAGAATTGAGTGAACCAACTTTATCTGGATTAGTGGATAATAACAAAGTGCATGGGTGTTCATGTGGCATATATTCTATGAGAATCAATTCAATTACACCAGATGGAAAAATACCTGTATCTCCATGTGTATATATGCATGACTATAGAGTAGGAAATCTCTTAAAAGATGATATACTTGATATAGTTAATTCAGAGCAATTCAAGAGTTTTAGAATTAGAAAAGAAAATTATGAAAAAATAGAAGGTTGCAAAGATTGTGATAAAGCAGAAATTTGCAGAGGTGGCTGTTTTGCTATGGCTTATACATATAAAAAATGTGAAACTGGAGAAAAAGATTTATATGCTAGAGATCCACTTTGCTTTAAAGAAATTAATTTTAATGATAGCATTGAATATAAAAAGGGAGAAAAACAATTGGTGCATGAAAATTATCTATGTACATGGATTGGAAAACCAAAAAGGTAGGAGTTAATAATGTTAGATTTGCTAATAAGGGACGGATTAATTGTAACTCAAAATTCTAAAAGAGAAATAAAGCAGGCAAATATAGGAATAAAAGATAATAAAATTGTATATGTGGGAAATAAGGCTATTTCGAGTAAGAAAGTAATTGAAGCAAAAGAATACATAATTTTACCAGCTTTTTTAAATGCTCATATTCATTTTGGCGAATATTTTTTAAGAGGATACAAAAAAAATCTATCAACAGAAGAATACATTTTGTTAGGAGAGAAATTTCATACAAAGTTTAAGAGTATTATAGATGAGATTAGGAGTAGTTCTATAAATAATGTTATTTTAGAATCAATCAAAAATGGTACATTGACAGTGTTTGGAGTTAGAGGATGGCCGAATGTAGCAAGTTTCCCAGTTAATGCTTTTTTAGGGTACCCTATGATGAATTCTAAAAAGTTGATGGAGTATAAATTGAATTTTGAACAGAAATTTAATTCTTTAGAGAAAAAGAAAAATGTAGAATACTTTATCGGTTTACATTCAGTAAAATGGATAGAAAAAGGGACTTTAATTGAGATTTCAAATTTTTTAAAAAACAATAAGAGAATAAAATTAAGTCTACACATTTGCGAAACTGCTGAAGAGGTAAAATACATTGAGAAAAAATATAAAATGACACCAATCGAATTACTAAAAAAATACGATTTATTAAATGAAAATACTTTACTAGTGCATTGTAATTATTTAAGTAATGATGATATAATTTTAATAAAAAATAATAAAGTATCAGTTGCAGCATGCCATAGTAGTAATTTAAAGTTAAAAAATAAGCCATGTGATATAAAAAAATTATTGGATAATCAAATTAATGTAATAGTTGCAACAGATGGACCTGCAACAAATGATTCGTTATCATTACTTGATAGTTTGAGAACAACAGCTTTATTAACTAATTTGGATAGCAATACATTACTAGATATGATTACTATAAATCCAGCAAAATATATGAAAATAAATTCGGGAAGTATTATTGAGGGAAATAAGGCAGATATATTATTCTTTAATAGAAATAATTTAAATTTTACTTATAAAAAATCTATTATAGAAAACCTAATCTACACATCAGGAAATAAGCCTGAGATAGTAATGAAAGATGGGAAAATAATAATAGAAAATTACAAGTTTAAAATTATAGACGAATGTGATATAATTCAAGAGAAGAATAGAATAGTAAAATTGATAGAAAATGATATTGTTTTCTAATTAGTAAGGAGGTATTAAATGAAAAAATTAAGGATGAAATGCCATTCCGCAGAAATTATATTTGCAACAAATTCTGAAAAGATTTACAATTATTTTTTGACAGATGAAGAACAAGTTCCGGAAACTATACCTGGAATAGAAATTATACCTGATGAAAATGCTGATTTGAGTGGGAACTATTTGATTTACCTAGATAAAAGACCTAATTTAGTACAAATAAATCCAGAATTGAACTAAGCATTGATATGTGTACCAGAAAGAGAATTGTATTTACCAGATTTGATATATTTAGCCTTATCAATGTTTGCAAAAGAATTAAACAAAGAAGATAAGTATTTTATTCATTGTGCAATTGTTGAAAAAGATGGTAAAGCAACATTAATTTCAGGAGAAGCTGGTTCGGGTAAAACAACATTGGCAATGTATCTTTGTATGGAAAAAGGCTATAACTTTGTATGCAATGATAGAGCAGTTATAGGTCTTGAAGATGGAATACCATATGTTTACTGTGGGACTCTTCAAACTCATATTAGAGTTGGAGTAATACATGAATATTTTCCAAGTTTGATAAGTAAAATTGACAAAGAGAAAATGAATAGACCATGGGAAAACAAAATATATATAAATCCAGAATTTGAAGAGTTAGGTATAAAGGTAACTAAGACAGCGAAGCTTTCAAATATACTATATACTGCTACATATCCAGTTAAAGATGAAGAAACAAATTTAACAAAACAAATGGAAGATGTTGCGACATTAGCTACAATGAAGGCTATATCAGAATATATAAGGGCTGATAGAAATATTGTATTAAGCACAAATTATCCATTCCCTAATTTTGACAATCAAGAACTAGCAATGAAGAGAATGAATTTTGTAGAGAAATTAGTTAAAAAGACCGGAATATATACTGCAAGAGGTAATATTAAAAAATTATCGGATATGATATACAATAAATTATATTAGAAAGGATATAATAAATGAAAAAAGTAAGTTATAAAGATTTTTTAGGTAAGAAAGTCAAAGTTGTTATGGATAGACCAATGGGCTCAAAACATCCTAAATGGAATTTTATATATCCAATTAATTATGGATATGTTCCGAATACAATTAGTGGAGATGGTGAAGAATTAGATGCATATATAGTAGGAATATTTGAACCAGTAGAAGAATATGAAGGAAAATGTATAGCTGCAATACATAGATTGGATGATGATGACGATAAATTAGTGATTGCTCCTGAAGAAAAGATATATACTAAACAACAAATTGAGGCATTAGTAGAATTTCAAGAAAGATTTTTCGAACATGAGATTATTGAAGAAATAAATAATATAAAAGATAAAGGAGAAGAAAGATAAGATGAAATATAAATATATATTTTTTGATTGGGGATATACATTAATCAGTAAATTTGAAAATGTTGATGATAAAATAAATAAAATATTAGAAAAATATAATTTAAAATGGGATGATATATTTAGAAAATGGAAAAACTATCAAATTTTAAACTCTCTAGGAAAGATTACAGAAAAAGAAATATATAAAGATTTATCATCAATTTTAAATATAACAGAAGAAGATTTAGAAAAAATTGATATACTATTATTAGAATCTCATATTTTAGATGGCGAGACAAGAGAGACTATTGCTAAATTATACGAAAAAGGTTATTATCTAGGAATTATAAGTAATAATTCTATTAGGAATGTTGAATATATTTTAAAACGTGAAGATATAAGAAAATATTTTAAAAAAGTAGTTATTTCAGAAGAAGTAAAAGAAAGAAAACCAAATTTAAAAGTATATATGAAAGCATTTGAAGAAATTCCAAAAGAAGAATACAATAAAATTGCATTTGTAAGTGATGAGCTACTAGAAGATTTATTAGGAGTAAAAGTATTAGGTGTAAAGACTATATGGTATGAGCAAAATATAAATAACAAATGGAAGAAAAAAGAAGAAGTTTTAATAGAGCCAGATTATAAAATAAGATCAATGAAAGAATTATTAGATATTATTTAATGAAATACTACAGATTTTTTATTAAAAATCTAATGAAAACATTGACAACATATAAAAATCTATATATAATAGGGTACATAAAGTAGAGAAAATAAAAAATTCTCCACAGATTTCTTATATAAAAAATTTGTTAGCAAAAAGTTGCAAAGTACAATGTTTATCAAATATTGTATAGTGTAGTTATGCAATAAAAGTGTTATCAAAAAGTCTACTAATACAGTATTAAAAATAGTGTATTAGAGATTTATGTAAGAAAAGTGTGATACAAAAATTAACCAATATAAAATATGGAGTTTAGCAAAAGGTGCTAGACTCTTTTTTGATTGGTTGTAACAGATATAGAAATTATCTATATCTGTTTTTTGAAGTAATAAATTATATGTTTTGACATATACATTTAAAAAGAAAGAGGTGGACATGAATGTAGTAAGAAGTTATTCAAACGAAGGGAAAACATTGCAAGAACTAATGGAAATATTACTTCCAATATATTTACAAGAAAAGACTTGCGATAAAGAGACCAAAGAGCTAAAATTCAAAACACAAAATCCTAAATAACTTGTTTCTTATATAGACATAGTATACTATGCGAAAGGAGAAAATTTAGTAATATGGAAACAAGTATAATTGAAAGTAAAACCTACAAAGTACGGAATGTACTTGAGATTATCAAGAGATGATGATTCAAAAACAGAATCAGAAAGTATAAAAAATCAAAAAATTTTCTTAAGCGAATATATTTCAAAACATCCTAACTGGTTTTTAGTAGATTTATATATAGATGATGGGTATACAGGTACAAA
>CAWVFT010000036.1:0-12735 GCA_963928635.1 Bacillota bacterium
TTTTATATAATAAAGAATTGAAAGCAAATGAAAAATTGTTATACGCAATAATAACATCTCTTGCTTGTAAAGAAGGCTACTGTTTTGAATCTAATAAATATTTAGCAGAAAAATTAGATGTAAATCCTAAAACAGTTTCTAGTTGGATTTCAGATTTAAGAGATAAAGGATTTATAATGCTTGAATTAATAAGAAATAAAAATAAACAAATTATTCAAAGAAAGATTTATATAAATGATACACCATATCCATTAAATAATGGATACCAGTATCAATTAAAAAATGGACAAGTTATCCATCAAAAAGTGGAAGATAATAATATAAGAAATAATATTAAAAATAATAATAAAGTAAATGAAAAAATTATTTCTAATTATACAAATCAAAGGAAATATTCAGAAGAATTTTTAAATAGTTTATATGCAAATTTTAATATGTAAAATTAAAAATATTTATTATTAAATTAGAAATTAAATTTATAAAAAAGTAATAAGAAATATCTCTCAGCGAGCTAAAAAGGTATTAGGAGATTTTCTCCTAAACAGCTAAAAGGGTGTCAAAACACCACGCTGGCGAATATTAGGCAGGGAGAATGCCATAGTATTCGGAGCAAATTTTTATATAAAAAATTTGCTATTGATACCGGTATTATTGAATGGTATAATTATGATTGAAATAGTAAGTTGTCTCGCAGATTGAATTTCTAAATTTGAAGAAATTTTTTAATTATATAATTGAAAAAATAGAGAAATCAATTAAGATTTCTCTATTTGGAGATTAGTGTGCTAAATTTGTAGCAATGATACACATTTTAATAATAGAATCTTTACTGTTTGCTCTAGCAAAAAAACATCCATTGTGACAAAAAGAGGAGTCTTCTACACCAGATATTTCAGGAAGTTTATCGGTTTGTCCTGACCATTCTCTTGGAAAAGCAATTCGTTGACTAAATCTTTCTTCTAAAGATGGCGGAACACATTGTGCTGCCCAGCCACCATTAGGATACGGAAAAATAACAAAATTAATCTGTTTATTTTCTGTGGTTACATTGATATTAACTACTGTTTCAACCCAATCTATTGTTTGAGAAGGAATTTCTAAAATTCCATTTTTGAAATAGCTACTATTATTCCAATTGTTTATAATAGTATTTTGGGCAATTACTTTACCAATGGTTGTTTTTAATTCTTCTTCTAATATGACTATTGCAGTTAATAATACTTTACTAAATTGGCCGTTGAATTTTTCAGCATTAGCGTTAAACCACAATGGCAAGAAAGAAGAAATAAAACTAAAGCAGTGACTTTCAGTTGAAATTCCATTATCTTCACAATCAACAAGGGAAATAAACAAATTATCAAAGAATTCATAAATATAATCAATATTACATTTTGATTCTTTAAAATATTTTTTCAAAAGCTGTTCAATAAGTTGTTTCCCAAAGGTTCTCCATACTAGACCAGCACTCGCATATTTAATGTCATTTTTTCGTGTTTCATTAAAACCTATCTGGTGATGATCGAATTTTCCACCACCAACATCAACACATATATCGCACTGTTTAAGTATTTCATTGTCTCGTGACCGTAATATGTGTATTGATTTATCAGAATTGATTAAGCATAAAATAGCACAAGCGACAACTTCATCTGAATGAAAAATACCATTATGTGTACCTATAGTTAAAATATTACTCCGTTTTTCAGTTACACCTGTCAAAGAACTTAAAATTTTAATATTCATTGAAATTCCTCCTTAAAGATATACAAGTTTTGATCATACATATTTTACCATATAAATTTACATAAATCAATTTTTCTTGCATTATTTTAAGTTATAGGCTATAATAGATTATTGAAAAGAGGAAAAAAGATGATAAAAAGATATAAAATAAATGAAATTGAAAAAATAGCTCAAATACTAAAAAATGATGGAGTTATTAGTGTTCCAACTGATACTGTTTTTGGTATTTGTGCTAGGATAAATTCACAAATAGCATATAATAAATTGTTAGAAGTAAAAAGAAGGCCATTTAATAAAGCTTTTCCAGTTATGTGTGCAAATAAAAAACAAATAAAAACTATAGCAATTGTAGATGAATTAGCAGAAAAATTAATTAAAGCTTTTATGCCAGGTCCAATTACGCTGGTTTTGAATAAAAATAGTAATTTACCAGAATATGTTACAAATGGAAAAGATACAATTGCTGTAAGAATGGCTACATCGAAAGCAATAGAAAAATTAATTACAAAAGTAGGAAGTCCAATATTTATGACAAGTGCTAATCAAAGTGGAGAACCTGAATGTACCAATTTAGATGAAATAGAAAAATCTTGCCCATTATTAGATGGAATGATAGAAGGGAAAGTTTTTTATTCAATAGGAAGTACGATTGTGGATTGTACATCAAAAAAAATTAAGATTTTGAGAGAAGGTCCAATTTCGTTTGAATTGATAAAAAAGGTTATAGATGAAATGTGAGTGACAACCTACAATTCTTATGAGAATAAGGCTAAATTCTAAAAATTTAGCCTTTGTAATATTTACTTAGGTTAAATAACAAATTATTTTAATTATCATATTTATAAAAACATAAATTTAATTTTCAAGTTTTTCAAAAATCTCAGGATAATGTTTTTTAATATTAACAGGTCTTAAAGAACTATTAGTAAAACAATGGGTAGTCTCACCTGTTAACACAATACCATTTGTTTTTTTATCATTTACTTCATAACTCATTATTAATCTTACACCATTAAATTCTTTTACCCAAACTTTAATTAAAATTACATCATCATATGTTACATGATGTTTAAAATTGCAATTTACACTTAAAACAGGAATCATCAAGCCAATATCTTCAATTGATTTATATGGAATACCTATACTGTCTAAGAAAGCACATCTAGCTTCTTCCAAAAATCTTATGTAATTTGAGTGATGTACAATTCCCATTTTATCTGTTTCATAATAATTAATTCTTCTTTCATAAATAAAATCCATTTCATACCTCCGCTAATTTAGAAATTTCTAAATTTTATTATACTACTAGTCAAAAATTAAAACAAGTGGTATAATGACAAAAAAAGTAGGCGATAATAAATGAAAAAAATAAATGGAATAATAATGCAATACTTTGAATGGTATTTAGAGTGTGAGCAAAACTTATGGAATACAATAAAAGAAAATGCAGAAAAACTATCAAGAATAGGAATAACGGCATTATGGTTGCCACCAGCATATAAAGGAATGGGTGGAAAATACGAAGTTGGGTATGCTGTTTATGATTTATACGATTTAGGAGAATTTGACCAAAAAGGTACTATAAAAACAAAATATGGATCAAAACAAGAATACATAGACTGTATTACAGCTTTAAATCAAGCAGGAATAGAAGCATATGCAGATATTGTACTAAACCATAAAATGGGTGCAGATATGTTACAAACGATACCAGCAACAAAGGTTGATTGGGGAAATCATAATTTACCAGTTTCAAACCAAAAAATTGTGAAAGTTGCAACAAAATTTGTTTTTCCAGGAAGAAAACATAAATATTCTGACTTCGAATGGAATTGGACTCATTTTGACGGGATAGATTATGACAGTGGAACAGGAGAACACGCAATATTTAAATTTAAGGACAAAGACTGGAGTAATATAGTCGACGAAGAATTTGGAAATTATGATTATTTAATGGGAGCAGATATTGACTTTAAGAATCCTGAAGTTATAGAAGAATGCACTAAATGGGGGAAATGGTATATTGAAACAACAGGAATAGACGGACTTAGATTAGATGCAGTTAAACATATAGATGCTAATTTTTATAAAAATTGGATTAGAGAAATGAGAAAAGTAACAGACGAAGAACTATTTGCCGTTGGAGAATATTGGTCTGGAGATGTAAGTAAATTACATAGGTATATAACAGAAACAGAAGGAGAAATTTCATTATTTGATGTTCCATTACATTATAATTTATATAATGCTTCAAAAGATTCAAATTATGATTTATCTAAAATCTTAGATAAAACTCTAGTAAAAGAAAATCCAGCCAAAGCTGTAACATTTGTTGATAACCATGATACACAACCAGGGCAAAGTTTGCAAAGTTTTGTAGAAGAATGGTTTAAACAAATGGCATATTCAATAGTATTACTTAGAAACAGCGGATATCCATGCGTATTTTACGGAGATTTTTATGGAATCAAACATGATAATATAGAACCAGTAAAAGACATAGAAACATTAATATATTTAAGAAAAGAAAAATTATATGGTGCACAACATGATTATTTTGATAACAAAAATTGTATAGGATGGGCTTTAGAAGGAGATAGTGAACATTTGTCATCAGGATTAGCTGTTATTATGACAAATGGAAATTATGCAGAAAAGAAAATGTATATAGGAAAAAATCATGTGGGCGAAAAATTTATAGATGCTTTAGGAAATAATCAAGAAGAAATAATAATTGATTCAGAAGGGTTTGGGATTTTTAAAGCTAATCCTAAATCTGTATCTGTATGGGTAAGTACTTAAAATTTTATTATAAAAGCTTTGAAGGAGGAATTTATGCAAAGAACAAAACTCAAAGATAGAATTTTACCAATATATTCTAAAGGCGAAGAAATTTTTAATATGACTTCACATATAGTTGGAGGAGTATTGGGAGTAGTAGCAACAGTTTTATGTATTGTATTTGCAGCAATTCATAGAAATGGTTATGGAGTCGTTAGTGGAGCTATTTATGGAGTTACAATGATAATATTATATACAATGTCTAGTATATATCATGGTTTAAAGCCACAAAGATATTCTAAAAGAGTATTCCAAGTATTAGACCATTGTTCTATTTTTCTATTAATTGCAGGTTCATATACGCCATTTGCACTAGTTTCTTTTCGAGAATATAATACAGCTTTAGGATGGACAATTTTTGGAGTTATTTGGGCTATGGCTATATTAGGAATAATATTAAATTCAATAGATATAAAAAAATTTAAAAAATTCTCAATGATTTGCTATTTAGGAATGGGTTGGTGTGTAATATTTACAGTAAATTTATTGCCAAAATTATTAGGAATAGCAGGAGTAGTTTTACTTGCAGTAGGAGGATTAGCATATACAATTGGAGCTATACTTTATGGTATAGGAAAAAAGCATAAATGGATGCATTCAATTTTTCATTTGTTTATTCTACTTGGAAGTATATTACAATTTTTCTGTATATTGCTATATGTAATGTAGAAAAAACCTGAAAAATAAATATAATTTATAACAGAGTTAACATCTTATGGAAGGAATGAATTTAGTATGAAAAAGACAAAACTACTAAAAATATTAATATTTTTTTTATTAATGCTATATTTAATGATAGCATTTGTTAAAGCAGAAAATATGCAAGAGTACAAATTAGAAGATATAGGGATGAATATATCAATTGATAGCTCATTAATTGACATAATATCAGGTTTGGAAAATAATGATGAAAGACTTACAAGTTATTCTCCAAAAGAAGAGTATTTAAATAACTTCGAACAAAATGGAATATTATTAGATGCAGTAGATAAAATAAATGAAACACCATCAAAGGAAATTCTAGTAATGAAGCAAGAAGGAACTACATATCTACAAATGCAAGATTTGAATTTATATGAGCAAAATTCAATAAATGGATATTATAGTCAATTCATACAGTCAGTAGGTTCTCAAGCAACAGAATCAGGATTAACGGTAAAAAGTAATGAATTATATAGAACGCAAAATGGTAATGTATATTTTCATATAGTAACAGAAGGAAAAATAGATGATAATTTACAAGCTATTATTTCAACATACTATACAATAATGAATCAAAAGATGGAAGTAATATCTATTCGATATTATAATACACAAATGGACGAAAACAGCGAAAAGAGTATTATAGAAAATATAAAATTTGAGGCATTACCACGAGATAATTCATATCAAGAATATACAACAATAGTATATAGTATAGTAGGTGCAATAGTTGTAGTATTTGCAATAGCAGTATTAATAATTAGAGCAAAAGACAAACGAAAATTAGATAAAACTATTACAGATAAAACATTAAAGAGTTATAAAAAATTTGGAGGAATATTATGCTTTTTCTGGCTAATAAATGCATACCAAATTTTACTAAGAATTATAGATATAAGAAATGTATTTTTGACGTCTGGGTTAGAACTATATAGAATATTAATATTTATACAGTCAATGGTAATGATATTAATAAATATATACTTAACTATTTTGATACTAAAAAGAAATCCAAAATCAGTTAAAAAAATAAAAATTACATTAATAATTAATCTAGTTATAACAATTATATTGACAATTATTAGAATTGTATCAGCAGTTATAAGCCAAAATACAGAAGTATATACAGCTAGTTATTATAAACAAGAAATATCTATAATAATAACTAATGCATTATATACAGTAATATGGGTTCTTTACTTGAAGTTCTCACAAAGAGTAAAAATATACTATTATATAACAGAAAAAATAGAATATAACACATTTGGTGAAAAATTTATGGCATTCAAATTACAAGTAAATAATTGGTTTAATAAGATAAAAAACAAACGCAAAAATAAATAATTACACAAATATAAGTAGCTTAACCTTGTTGTATACGGAAAAATCCACATATGGTTAAGATAAAAGTCGATTTTTCCTATACAATAAAAATATATTAAGAGAGGAATTTAAATATGCTAAAAGATGCAATAAAAAAGAATTACAAGTGGATAATCCTATTTTTATGTGTAGTAATTTTTCTGCTATTGTTAGAGGATATCTTCGAAAATGAGATTTTAGATTTAGATGTAGCTGCATATAGAATGATAGTATTAAACTTAAGAACAGATAGCTTAACCGGAATAATGAAAGTCATAACATCACTTGGAGGAGCTTATGTATTAATAGCATTAACAATAGGAGCTTTATTGGTACTCAAAAACAGAAAAACTAGTATAATGATAGTATTAAACTTGGTTATATCTACAATACTAAATTTTTTACTAAAATATGTAATAGAAAGACCAAGACCTGAAGGATATGGATTAATAATAGAATCAGGATATAGCTTCCCATCAGGACATTCAATGATAAGCATGGCATTTTATGGACTAATAATATATCTTATATGGAAACTTGTAAAAAAAGAAAATATAAAATATATATGCTCTGTATTTTTAGGCTTACTAATTGTTTTAATTGGATTTAGTAGAATATATTTAGGGGTACATTATGCAAGTGATGTCATCGGAGGATTTGCAATTGCAATAGCATATTTAATAGTTTTTACAAGTATTGCAAAAACATATTTAAAAGAAATAGATGGAGAAAAACATATTATGAAGAAAAATACTATAAAATTATTGAAAAAAAAGAAAAAATTAACAAACAGTTTTAAATATGCATTTGAAGGAATAGCATCATCATTAAAAACAGAGCAAAATTTAAAAATTCATTTTGCCATAATGATAGTAGTAATAATAGCAGGGATTATATGTAGAATAAGTGTGTTTGAATGGATTATATGTGTTATACTATTTGGGTTAGTAATAGCATTCGAATTAATAAATACAGCAATAGAAACAACCGTGGATTTGGCAATGCCAGATAAACATCCAAAGGCAAAACTAGCAAAAGACATATCAGCAGGTGCAGTGCTAATATTAGCAATAACTGCAATTATTGTAGGGCTAATTATATTCATTCCTAAAATAGGGATTTAGGGACGTATCTCAAAATCCCTAATAGTTATAAAATAGAAATTGAAGAAAGGGTTGTGGTAGAAAATGAAAAATAAAAAGATAGCTATAATTGTCTTAATTTTAATAGTAATAATAGCAGTAATTATTGCATGTGCCATAATATTCAATATGCCAAAAGAAAAACCAGAAGATGTCTTAAAAACATATTTTTCAATGATTAATGATAAGAATTATGAAAATCTTTATTCTATGATTTCAACAGAATCTAAGCAAAATATTAGTGAAGAAGATTTTTTAGCAAGAAATGAAAATATATATGAGGGAACAGATACAGTAAACATTAATATAGAAGTACAAGAAATTTCTGATAATGGAAATGAAACGACAATAAAATATAAAGAAAGCATGGATACATCAGCAGGAAAAATTGAATTTACAAACACAGCAAAATTTGTGAAAGAAGATAAAGAATATAAAATAAAGTGGACTTCTTCAATGATTTTCCCAGAGTTAAGAGATACTGATAAAGTAAGAGTTTCAACTATTGAGTCAGAAAGAGGAGAAATCTTAGACAGGAATGGTAATAAATTAGCAGAAAATGGTACAGTTTCTTCTATAGGAATTGTTCATGGAAAACTAGGAGAAAATAGAGAACAAGCAATTTCACAAATTTCAGAATTAACAGGAGTTTCTGTAGACTATATAAATTCGCAACTATCTTTATCATGGGTGAGAGATGATACATTTGTGCCTATAAAAACAGTATCAAATTCAGAAACAGATTTAAAAGATAAATTACTAACAATTTCAGGAGTCCAAATAAACAGTGAAAATGCAAGAGTATATCCTTTAGGAGAAGAAGCAGCACATCTAATTGGTTATGTACAAGAAATTAACGCAGAGGAACTAGAAAAATATGCAGATAAAAATTATACTTCAACAAGCATAATAGGAAAATCTGGCTTAGAGCAAGCTTATGAAGACACTTTAAGGGGAATAGATGGAGTTGAAATATATATACAAGATGAAGAAGGAAATAAATTAAAAACATTGGCTAAACAAGACAAACAAGACGGGAAAGATGTGAAACTAACAATTGACAGTAATCTACAGAGAAGTACATATGAACAACTAAAAAATGATAATGGCTTTTTTATAATAATGAACCATGCAACAGGAGAGATATTATCGGCTGTAAGCACTCCTACATATGATTCAAATGATTTTGTGCTAGGATTATCTAATGATGAATGGAATGCTTTAAATACTAACGAAAATAAACCTTTATACAATAGATTCTTACAAACTTATTGCCCTGGATCAACATTCAAACCAATTACTGCAGGAATAGCATTAACTACAGGAACTATAAATGCTGATTCGACAGTTTCTTATTCTGGCAAAGCTTGGCAAAAAGATTCAAGCTGGGGAGATTATAATGTTACAACTCTAACATCATATTCTGGTCCTAAAAATGTAGCAAATGCTTTGTTGTATTCAGATAATATCTTTTTTGCACAAACTGTTTTACAAATGGGAGCTAATAAATTTACAGAAAATTTAAACAATATTGGGTTTAATGAAGAGTTGGATTTTCCATTGACATTAAGAAAGTCACAATATAGTTCAGGAGATTCAATAGATGGAGAAATAAAACTTGCAGATACTGGTTATGGTCAAGGCGATTTATTAGTAAATCCAATACATGTAGCTTCAATATATTCAGCATTTGCAAATGGTGGAGATATGGTAAAACCATATATAGAATATAACAATGGAGAGACAGAATATTATAAGGAGAATGCTTTTTCAGAACAAGCAGCAGAAGAAGTTAAAAATGATTTAATTCAAGTTGTAGAAAGTCCAAATGGTACAGCCCATGATATGCAAATGAGTGGATTAACAATAGCAGGAAAAACAGGAACAGCTGAATTAAAAACTTCATTAGAAGATACAGAAAGTGGAACTCTAGGATGGTTTGACTGCTTTACTGTTGGAAGACAAGGCGGAGATTTGCTTTTTGTAGGTATGGTAGAAAATACACAAAACAACAGTGATGGTGGAAGCCATTATGTAATTAGTAAAATAAGAGAGATTTTAGGAAATTCATAATAATTATACCCCAGTTATACTGGGGTATAATTATTAAGTTGAAATCACAAATTGTGATTTCAAGTGGGTAAGGTATGAAAACTTGATTTATACTAAAAAATTAAATATAAACAAGAAAAACATATTGACAAAGCAAAACAAATGTTCTATAATATATTCATATTTTAAAAAGGATGTGGATTTTATGGAAGAAAAAAATAATAAAGTACCAGCTATAGATAATGAAACGAACATGGCAAATTACAAAACAGAAGAAATTAAAAATTTAATTTATACTGTTAGAGGAAGGCAAGTGATGCTAGATAGTGATGTTGCTATGCTATATAATTATGAAACAAAATATATTAACCTTGCGGTAAGAAGAAATAAAGAAAGATTTCCAGAAAATTTTTGTTTTCAATTAACAGAAAATGAGGTAGAATCTTTAAGGTTGCAAATTGCAACCTTAAAGCCAAAAGGTAGAGGAGAACATAAAAAATATTTGCCTTACGCATTTGCAGAACAAGGAATAGCAATGCTTTCAGGATTATTAAGAAATCAAATAGCAATACAAGTAAGCATTAATATTATGAATGCTTTTGTAGAAATGCGAAAATTTATAACAGCAAATGGACAAATATTTAGAAGACTTTCAAATGTAGAGTACAAATTACTAGAATATGATAAAAAATTTGATGAAGTATTTGATGAACTGCAAAAAAGTAAAGAGAAGGAATTTGAACAAAAGATTTTTTTTGAAGGACAAATTTATGATTCATATAGTTTAATAATAGATATTATAAAGTCAGCAAAAGAAAAAATTTTAATCATAGATAACTACATAGATGATAGCATATTGAAAATGTTATCAAAGAAAAATCAGAATGTAGAAATTGTAATCTTAACATCCCAAAATAGTAACTTAAATAAATTAGATATAAATAAATTCAATAAACAATATCCCATATTAAAAGTAATAAAAACAAATAAATTTCATGATAGATTTATAATAATTGATAATAAAGAATTATATCATATTGGAGCGTCTTTAAAAGATTTAGGAAAAAAGTGTTTTGCAATTTCTAAAATTAAAGATAGTGAATATATAGAGAAAATGAATAAATTAATTTAATTCTATAAATAGGAATAAAAAAACTTTAAGGTTGCAATTTGTAACCTTAAAGTTAAAATATTTAGAAAATCTATTTTTCCAATTTATAAAAAGTTTTTTTACCTTTTTTCAGAATAGCAAAACCATTTTCAAAATTTTTTTCGCTAAGAATCAAATTAGTATCAGTAACCTTTTCATCATTTAAAGTAATACCACCTTGATTAATAAGAATTCTAGCTTGACCTTTAGAATGAGCCATATTAGTTTTAATCAAAGCATCTAAAATAGAAATATGGATATCTTCTAAATGAATAGAAGGCATATTATCTAAACTACCGCTTCCAGAGAATAAAGCATTAGAAGCTTCTTCTGCTTTTTTAGCCTCATCTTCGCCATGAACTAGTTTAGTAATCTCAAATGCTGCAACTTTTTTAGCTTCATTAATCTTTTCATCTTTTAAGCTACTCAATTCATTTACTTTATCCATAGGTAGGTAAGTAAGTAAAGATAATACTGTTTTAACACTTTCATCTTCAATATTTCTCCAATATTGATAGAACTCATATGGAGAAGTTTTATTTTCATCTAGCCATAAAGCACCTTTTTCAGTTTTACCCATTTTTTTACCTTCTTTAGTTGTAAGAAGCTTGAAAGTTAAACCAAAAGAATCATCTTTTCCAATTTTTCTAATCAATTCAACTCCACCAATTATATTAGACCATTGATCATTTCCGCCCATTTCTAGCTTACAACCATAAGTATTATATAGGTGTAAGAAATCATATGACTGTAACAACATATATCCAAGTTCAAAAAATGTTAAACCTTTTTCCATTCTTTGTTTGTAGCATTCAGCAGCAAGCATCTTATTAACAGAAAATAAGCTACCAATATCGCGACAGAAATCTATAAATTTTAAATCTAATAGCCAATCGGCATTGTTAACTATAATCGCTGCATTTTCGCCATCAAACTTTAAAAATTTTTCTATTTGCTTTTTTATAGATGCCACATTATGGTTGATTTCTTCACGAGTTAGCATTTTTCTCATATCAGTTTTTCCAGAGGGGTCTCCAATAGAAGCAGTACCACCACCAACTAAAATAATAGGTTTGTGACCATGTTTTTGCATAATACTTGCAACCATTAAAGAAACAAAATGCCCTACATGAATACTATCAGCTGTTGGGTCTATTCCAATATAAAAAGGAATTGATTTTCCGTGAGCTAAAAAGTTCATCCATTTCTTGTGGATGAGTCATTTGTTCAATATATCCTCTTTCTTGTAAAATTTTAAGCACATTATCCATTTTATACAGTCCTTTCATAATTATTATTTTAAATTAATATTAATATTAATATTATTTCCTAAATTTTTACCGAGATTATTCATTTCAGGATAATCTAAAAATCTATTAATATTTTTTAAAGAAATTCCAGTTTCATTTGAAATTATATCCAAATTATCTCCCAAACCATTTTCCTCAATGTAATCTTTAAAAGTAGAAAATTCTCTATTATCTTTACTACTACATCTTGGACATACATATCCTTCTGAGATATAAAAACTTCCACATCTATTACATTTTTTAAATTCCATTTTGTTACCTCCAATAATAATTTGTCTTTTGATATTTTTCGTAATTTTATCACAAAAAAGTAAAAAGATAAAGGCTTTTTGTAAAATATTTATTAATATTTTGACTAGAATAGCCCTTATTCAAAAATTAAATAAAATCTAAGTTTTATTTCAGATAAACAATAAAGAATAGTAAGTTGTAT
>CAWVFT010000037.1:0-27773 GCA_963928635.1 Bacillota bacterium
AATATCAGGAATTGAAATTATTATCAGAAATTTAGGAAAAGAAGCAAATATAAATAAAGTACATCCACATAAATTTAGAAGAACAATGGCTACTATGGCTATTGATAAAGGTATGCCAATAGAGCAAGTACAAAAATTATTAGGGCATATAAAAATAGATACTACAATGGAATATGCTATGGTAAATCAAAATAATGTAAAAAATTCACATAGAAAATATATTAATTAGAATTATAAACAAGATATCAGAAAATGTAGACAATTCAGTGTTTTTGTAATATAATTACTCTATCAAAAAGGAGGAATTTAAGTGGAAGAAAAGTTAGATGTATTAAATGAACGAGGAGAATTTACAGGGAAAGTAGCTACAAGGGAAGAATGTCATAGGAAAGGACTGTGGCACAGAGCTGTCTATGGATTTATAATAGATAAAAATTCAAATGTATTATTGCAAAAAAGAAGTCAAAATAAAAAATTATGGCCTAATAAATGGGATGTAACTGTTGGTGGACATGTTGATGCGGGTGAATTTGGAAGGCAAACGATTATCAGAGAATGTAAAGAAGAACTTGGAATTGATGTAAAAGAAAATGAAATAAAATATCTAGTATCTTCTACATCTGTGTATGAAAAGAACAATTATTTAAATAAGCACTATGATGAATGTTATCTGATTTTGAAAGATGTTGACATTACAAAGTTAAAACTTCAAAAAGAAGAAGTATCTGATGTTCAATATTTTTCTAAAGATGAATTATTAGAAAGAATAGAAAATAATTTCGATGGATTAACAGAAAAAACTGGGTCATGGCATTTTTTAAAGAAAATATTAGAAGGTAATATAACAAATTAGAATAGAGGATACAGACTTATCATGGAGGGAAATTATATGTTGAGTTTACACTATGATTTAGATAATGAAAAAGTAAAATATTTAATTAGTACGGATGAAAAATTAGGTAAATTAATTCGATATATAAATAAAACTGAATTGATACTTGAAGAAGATGGTTTTAAATGTATTGTTAAGTATATAATAGGACAGCAAATTAGTGATAAGGTTCGTGAAACTATTTGGCAGCGTGTATGTTCAGCTTTAAAAAATGAGGTAACACCTGAAAAGATAATAGAGATAAATGATAATGAATTAAGAAAAGTTGGGTTATCAGAACGTAAAATTAATTATATAAAAATATTAGCATCAGCTGTTATCAGTGAAGATATAAACTTTTATGATTTCAAGAAACTCACTAATGAAGAAATTATAAAAAAGTTAACTGCATTAAAAGGTATCGGGCAATGGACTGCTGAAATGTATTTAATTTTTTCATTAGGAAGAGAAAATGTATTTTCAAAAGGGGATGGAACAATTAGACGTACAATACAGTGGATGTACGATTTGAAAAAATTACCATCTCCGGAAATATTGATTAAATACTTTAGCAGTTGGACTCAGTATGCAACAATTGTATCATCATATCTTTGGAAATCAATTGAATTAGGATTGGTGCAAAAACCTTTTAATGAGATTATATCAAATTAGGAGGATAAAAGTATGGATAATGGAAAATTATATTGGATGAATTATTCTATTAATATTGCTAATGGTTCAGAAGACAAGAATCTACGTGTGGGTGCTGTTTTAGTGACAGAAGATAATAAGTTAATTTGTTCTGCTTATACAGACGAGTGTTCTGGATTATCGTGGTATGAAATATTGTTGTCTAAAATAAAAGAACTAAGTGTAAATAATGCTTACTATTTATTTTTAACAGTAAATACATTATTTTCGGAAACAGAATTTGACTTAAATAAACTAATGAGAAAAATAGCCATTGAAGAAATATACATAGGTGTTCCAGACCCTAATTTGTCAGATTATTTATCGAATGATCCTATTGGTACATTCAGGAAGATTTATCGTTATCCAGATAATTTGCAAAGAATGATATTGCAACAAAATATTAGTTATTATAGAAATGGTAAACAAAATATAAAATCTAGTCCATATTATTCTGCTAAGAGAATAAGCAATATCGTTCTGGAAAAACTAAAAGGAAAGGGTATTTTTATTTCTAAAGAAGAATTGCAAGCTAATAAACAAATTGAAAAATTAATTCAATTGATTGTTGAAAAGTATAAGTTGAATATAGACGATGCTAGTAAGTTAGTAAATTTGGTGATGTCTGAAGCATTTGATGAAAAATATTCAACATATAATTATTCAGATGATGCTCGTTCACTTAGTATAGATTGGAAAAATAATTTTTTAACAATATACAACAAGTTATTAATATCTTCATTGGAAAATAAAAATATATTAGATGTTGGTGTAGGAAGTGGTAATGAAGCAATAGCATTATTTTCTGATTGCTCTAATATTACATTTGTTGATATTGCACCAAATGGTTTGAAAAAGATAAAAAAACAAATTCCGAATTCAAATATTGTTGTATCAAGGGCTGAAAATCTTGTTACATTAACAAATAGTAGTTATGATATGTATATATCATTAAGAACATATAATTCATCTTTTTTTAATATAAAACAAGCAATCTCAGAGGCATTTAGAGTTTTAAAGAAGGATGGCATTATAATTATTTTCATTGCAAATGGTTTTCTGTGCCCAGAGGATCAATATATAATTCCAGGATTAATTGTTCCAGGAACAGAGTTTGTTGATATTTATAGAGGTTTTGATATGATAGAGAAATTGTCAAGAGAACTTTGTAATAATAGTTTTAAAGATATTCAATTTTTCACAACAAAGGTAGAACTTTTTATAACGGCTAAGGCAAAAAAATGATGTAAAATTTAAAAGGAGGTAATAGATGATTGAACGAAAAACATTTGATCAGAAAGTAATAGAATTTAATAAAAAATTATCAAAAATATCAATGGAATTACCAGACGGCTTTAAGATTATAAATCCATTTAATGGTAGTCAAAAAGAGATAGTAACTGAAATTTCAACAGCATTCTACAAAAAATTTTATAATGATTGTAATAAACGTCGTATAATATTAGGAAGTTCCCCAGCACGTCGAGGAACAGCTATTACAGGGGTACCATTTGAAGATGCAGCACATCTTCAAAAAGAAACAGGTATTTTGATTGATAAGTTTTATATTAACAAGTCATCATCAGGCTTTCTATATGATGTAATTGAAAAATATGGTGGATGTCAAAAGTTTTATTTAGATTTTTATATGAATTTTGTTTGCCCTGTTGGTATAGTTAGAATCAATTCGAAGGGAAATGAAGTTAACTGCAATTATTATGATAGTAAAAAATTACAAGAAGCATTGTATTCTTTGATTATTAATTCAATACAGGCACAAATTGATTTTGGAATTGATACTTCTATATGTTATTGCATAGGAAGTGGAGAAAATTATGCTTTCTTATCTAAAATAAATAAAAAGTACCAGTTTTTTGAAGAAATCATACCTTTGGAACATCCACGATTTATAATGCAGTATAATTCAAAACATAAAGATGAATTTCTTGAAAAGTATTTGACAACTTTAAAGCAAAATCATAATAGAGAAAAGGAGATTAATATAGAATATGATAGGGAAAGATAGTAAAATATTAGTACATTTTGATACTAACGATACAAGTATATATCAATTAAAAGGAGATAGTATATCATTAATAAAAAAAGAAAGGGTTTTTTTAATGAAACACTAATACATGATGAGTTATTCAGAAAGATAGATTTTGTTATTGAAAAACTAAAATTGATTGAAGAAAAAGTTGATAATGAGAGTATAAGATTATATGCTACTGGAGTATTTCAAGAATTTTCAGAAGAAGAAAAAACACAATTAATCATACATGTTTTTGTAAATTCAGGTTTATATTTTAATATAGTAAATCCTGATTTGGAACAATTTTATATTGAAAAAGGTTGTAAGAAAAATAATGGGAAAAATATTATTTATGGAATTGTTCAGCAAGAATTTAGAAAAGTTGTTATATGCGGTAGTTTTCAACAGAATATGAAAGAAATAGGAAATATTATAGAAATTTTAAATAAACGAAAAATTCAGATATTAAGTCCTTGGACAATGGATATTGTTCCAGAGTCTTTAGGTACAGATTTTATTCTCCTAGAAGGTCAAGAGTTAGTAAATGAAAGGGATGCATGGAGACATAAATATGATCATATGAATAAATTTAAAAAAGCAGATGCTATTATAGTATGTAATCCTGAAGGTAGAATAGGAAAAGGAACTATGTTTGAATTTGGTTTCATGGTAGCATATTCAAAAAGAATTATTTTTACAAATGAACCGAAAGACTTATCAATTCCATTTCCATATGAAGTAGGATTAAATTTTATGTAATATTTTTGTGGAGATAGAATAATTTCAATTTCTGCATTAAGTTTTAAATCTAATATTGCAATTTCCTAGTAATATATGATATAGTGAAGAAAAAATAAAGGAGGATACATATGAAGAAAAAAATTTTAACAATACTTGCTATTATAATAACAGTAATACTTCTAGCATTTGCATTGTTATTTATAATAGACACTATCAGAATGAGTAATAATCAAGAAGTAATATTTAGCACATGGGGAAGAGACTATAAAGCCTCACAAGGTGGCAAGAATACAACTGAAAACCAAACAACAACTGGTAAAATAAAAGACAATGAAAACAGCGATATAAATTTTGCCTTAACTATGGATGACAATATCAAAGACAATACAGCATGGTGCGGAACTTTTCAATTAATTTGGAATGACCTAAAAAATGACTTAGCAAAACAAGATATAATGTTTGTAAATGACCCAAACAATAGTAGAGTACGAAATTTAAATAAAGGAGACTTTACAACTAATGACTTATCAGAAAGTTCATATTATAAAGTATATGGACATCCAACATTAGAACTAAAAAAACAAATAGAAGATGCCATTAAAGAAAAATTTAATGAGACAAGTGACATATTAGATGATTTTGACTGGGGAGGAGCCGGACCAAATGATTATTTTCTATATTGCATGTTAAGAAAAGACTTTGAATTTCCAGTTGCATTTACTAAATTGGATAATGGAACATTTGCCAACAAATATAATGATGTAGAATATTTTGGATTAGAAAAAAATTCAGAAGAGCAAATAAGAGATCAAGTTCAAGTCCTATATTATGAATCAGAAGATAAATTTGCTGTAAAATTAAACACAAAGCAAAATGATGAAGTAATATTATCAAGAGGAATTGAAGGAAAAACATTTAATGAAATATATAATAACATAAACGAAGAATCACAAAGTTTTGATGGAGATAGAACTTTTACAGAAATAGATACTTTAAAAATTCCTAATATTAGTTTTGATGAAAAACAAGAATATAAAGAATTAGAAGGTAAACCATTTTTTTTCTCAGACGGTAGAGAATACTATATAGATAAAGCATTACAAACTATTAAATTTGAATTAGACAATGAAGGTGGAAGTATAAAAAGTGAAGCAGGTATGATGGCCAAAGAATCAGTAGCAATTATGCCTGAAGAAGAGAGAAACTTCGATTTTGATGATGAATTTACAATTTTCTTAAAAGAAAAAGATAAAAGTAAACCATATTTTTCAGCATTAATAACTGATATTACAGAATTTCAATAAAATTTCCAATATTACTTGTAATTTTTTACAAAATGTGTAATAATATATACATAATATTCAAAAACTATAAAAAAGAGGAGTAAATTTATACTTGTTTCAAGAGAATAGAAGTTGTTAGCTGTGAGCTTCTTAAGCAAAGGTAAATTGAAGGTAGCTTTTTTGTTGATAATCCGAACTAGAAGTAAGATATCCGCTTGCAAGCGTTAAAACTTAAATGAGATGTTTTTATTTACCAAAATAAAAATAAATAAGGTGGTACCGCGAAAATAAAAATTGCCCTTATGCAAAAAGCATAAGGGTTTTTGGCATTATATGAAAAATCTTTTATAAATATAAAAATACGAAAGGAATGATTATTATGGATAAAAACAAAAAAATAAGAGGATTAGATAAAATGTAGCCAAATAGAGAGGTACAAGAAAGATTCAAAGAAAACGAGATGGAAACTCTTATTTTAAAACCACAAAGAGAAGGAATTGGTAGTTTAACAGAAAGTGAAAAAGAAATATATTTAAACATTACCAAAGAAGAATTGGAAAAATTAAAAATAAAATCTACATTCATAATAGTTTGGGAGTCAACAGTAGATTTATTAAGAAAAATCGAAAATAGAAATTCATCAGAGAGATTAAATAATCCAAGAAAGGATGATAACGAGAATGAAAGGTAATGAAAGAAAATTAGAAGGAAAATATAATACAGACGAATTTGAAAAAGAAATCTATGAAAGATGGGAAAAAGAAGGATGCTTTAAACCAAGCATGGATAAGACAAAAGAAAGTTTTTGTATAATGATGCCACCACCAAATGTAACAGGAAAACTTCACATGGGTCATGCTTTAGATGGAACAATACAAGATGTATTAGTAAGATATAAAAGAATGCAAGGATATAATACTTTGTGGGTACCAGGAACAGATCATTCAGCAATAGCTACAGAAGCAAAAATAGTGGAAAAGCTAAAAAAAGAAGGAAAAACAAAACAAGATGTAGGGAGAGATGGCTTTTTAAAAGAAGCATGGGACTGGACAAAACTATATGGAGGAACAATTGAAAAACAACAAAAAAGATTAGGATGTTCATGTGACTGGGATAGAAAAAGATTTACAATGGATGAAGGATTGTCTGAAGCGGTATTAGAAGAATTTATAAACCTATATAATGATGGATATATATATAAGGGCAAAAAGATGGTAAACTGGTGTCCATATTGTCACACATCAATATCTGATACAGAGGTAGAATATGAAGAAGAAGCATCTCATCTATGGTATATAAGATATAAAATAGTAGGAGAAGAAAATCGTTATGTAGTTGTAGCAACTACAAGACCTGAGACAATGTTAGGAGATACAGCAGTTGCGGTAAATCCAGAAGATGAAAGATACAAAGACTTGATAGGCAAAAAATGTATATTGCCAATAATGAACAAAGAAATACCAATAATTGCAGATGAATTTGTAGATAAAGAATTTGGAACAGGATGTGTTAAAATAACACCAGCACATGACCCTAATGATTATCAAGCAGGATTAAGACATAACTTAGAAATCATAGAAGTTTTTGATGATTATTCTAATATGTTAGATTTAGTTCCAAAATATAAAGGAATGAAATCAGTTGAAGCTAGAAAACATATAGTAGAAGACTTAAAAGAAATAGATGCACTTGTTAAAATAGAAGACTATACACATAATGTAGGGAAATGTTATCGTTGCCATAATACAATTGAACCTAGAATTTCAGAGCAATGGTTTGTAAAAATGTCTGAGCTTGCAAAACCAGCAATAGAAGCAGTAAAAAATGGAGATGTAAAATTCGTACCAAAAAGATATGAAAAAACATATTTCAACTGGATGGAAAATATACAAGACTGGTGTATATCTAGGCAATTATGGTGGGGACATAGATTACCTGTATACTATTGTGATGAATGTGGGCATATACATGTAGCAAAAACACTACCCCCAAAATGCGAAAATTGTGGTAGCACAAAATTACATCAAGAAGAAGACACATTAGATACATGGTTTAGTTCAGCATTGTGGCCATTTTCAACATTAGGTTGGCCAGATAAAAATGCAGAAGATTTAAAAACATTTTATCCAACAAATGTATTAGTAACAGGATATGACATAATATTCTTCTGGGTAGCAAGAATGGTATTTTCAGGATATTATGCAATGAAACAAAAACCATTTAGTGATGTATTAATACATGGAATAGTAAGAGACAACCAGGGAAGAAAAATGTCAAAATCATTAGGAAATGGTATAGATCCAATAGAAGTAATAGAAAAATATGGTGCAGACGCATTAAGATTTTCTTTGCTATCAGGAACAACAATGGGAAATGACATAAAATATATGACAGAAAAACTAGATCAAGCATCAAACTTTGCAAATAAAATTTGGAATGCAGCAAAATTCATAATAAACAATATGGTAGAAGAAAAAGACATATTAATATTCAGAGAAGAAAACTATAATAAGATTTCACATATGTATAAAGAAGATGCATTAAAAATAGAAGATAAATGGATTTTAAGTAAATTAAATAAACTAGTTGCAGAAATAACAAATAATATCGATAATTACGAATTAGGAGTTGCTATTGACAAAATATATAACTTCATATGGAATGAATTTTGTGACTGGTACATTGAAATAGTAAAATCAAGAATTTATAGCGAAAATCATGAAGAAAAAGTCAGAGTATGCTATGTATTGAACTATGTTTTTGGAGTTTGTATGAGGCTATTACACCCATTTATGCCATTTATAACAACAAAAATAGAAGAAAACTTAATAAAATATAGTGATAAAGAGTTAATGCTTTCAAACTGGCCTGTATCAAGAGAAACATATAACTATGAATATGAAGAAAACTTTGTTGAAAAATTAAAAGAAATAATAGTAGGAGTTCGTAATATTAGAGCAAACATGAATATACACCCTTCAAAAAAAGCAGATTTAATATTTGTTACCTCAAAATATGAAAAAGACATATGGGAAGAAAAAGACTTCATCTTACGTCTAGGATATGGAGAAAAAATAGTAATACAAAAAGATAAAACAGGAATAAAAGAAAATGCAATAAATGTTTTAGCAGATGGAATAGAATTATATATGCCTTTTGAAGGATTAGTAGATGTTGAAGAAGAAAAGAAAAGACAAGAAGAAGAAATAAAAAGACTACAAGCAGAAGTTGACAGATGTAACAAAATACTATCAAATGAAGGATTTTTGAAAAAAGCACCACAGGCTAAAATTAATGAAGAAAGAGAAAAACTAAAAAAATATCAAGATATGCTAAACAAAATGGTTCATTAGGGACAGGTCCCAATGAACCATTTTTGGTCAACTTGGGACAGGTTTGATTATATATTTTATAAATTTGACTAAGTTTATAAATTTATGATATCATCATATCAGTAAGTAATAAGGGGGATAGAATATGAGAGGAAAAAGAGCAAAATCAAATAAGAAAATAGTCGTTATATCCATATTATTAATTTTAGCAGTTTTAATTGCAGGATTTTATTTTGGAAAAGATGTATTTTTAAGAGAAAATTCGAAAGTTGCTGAAATAAATAATAGTAATACACAAGCGATAGATGAAAGTAATCAAGCAAATGAACAACATACACAAAACTCTTTAGTTAATCAAAATACACAAAATAGCCAAAGCACAAATACCCAAACAAATAATCAAAATGCATCAACAAATAATAGCTCAAATGTAGACGTATTTGGAGAATATTATGATGAAGCAGAAAACCTATTAAAAACCATGACATTGGAGGAAAAAGTAGGGCAAATGTTTTTAGTAAGATATCCAGAAAGCGGAGTTATCAACGAAATAAAAAATTATACACCAGGTGGATATATCCTATTTGGAAGAGACTTTGAAAATGAAACAAAACAGTCAATATTAAAAGAAATAACAGACTGCCAAAATGCAAGCAAAATAAAGATGATATTTGGAGTAGATGAAGAAGGGGGAACAGTTGTAAGAGTAAGTGCATATAAAGCATTTAGAAGTTCAAAATTCAAATCTCCTCAAGACATCTGGAAGCAAGGACAATTGCCAGTAATACTTAAAGATTCAAATGAAAAATCAGCATTACTAAAAAGTATTGGGCTAAACATGAATTTAACACCAGTAGCTGATGTTCCAACAAAAACGTCATCATTTATATATAAAAGATCATATGGTAGAGGAGCTGAAAAAACAGCAATTTATGTATCAGAATTAATAAAAACCATGAATTCAGATAATATGATATCAGCAATGAAACACTTCCCTGGATATGGAGACAATGTAGATACGCATACAGGAATTGCTATAGATAATAGACCATACACAACATTTGAAAACTCTGACTTTTTGCCATTTAAAAGTGGAATAGAAGCAGATGGACCAACAATATTAGTAAGCCATAATATAGTTAACTCAATGGACAGCAAATTACCAGCATCTTTATCAAAAAATGTACATGATATTTTAAGAAATGAATTAAATTTTACCGGAATTATAATGACAGATGATTTAGCAATGGATGCAGTAAAATCATATGTAGAAAATGGGGAAGCAGCAGTACAAGCAGTGCTTGCCGGAAATGATATGATAATATCATCTGACTTTGAAACACAGAGAAATGAAGTATTAAAAGCTGTACAACAAGGTAAAATATCAGAAGATTTAATAAACACAGCAGTAAAAAGAATACTTGCATGCAAATATGCATATGGAATCATTTAATATAGACCTGTTCCCAATAAACCATTTTTGGCTTATTGGGGACAGGTCCCATTTAACCATTTTTGGTCAATTTGGGACAGGTTTGCTTGAACTTAGCTTCTTAGTAAGTCTACCCAGCTATAAATAATATTTTTTGTCATTGTAAATATGTTTATTTTATCAACAGTAGTATTTGATACAAGATTAACTGTATTCAAAATTTCTCCATTTAATTCAAAGCTTAATTCTCCTAATTTTTGACCTACCATTATAGGTGCAGATATATTTTCATTTAATTGCATATTTTGAGAAATTTCGCTATCCTTACCTTTTTCTATTAGTACACCAACATTATTTTCTAAAACTATGCCTATTGTCTTTTTTGTTCCTTTATCAATATTAATAGTTTTTATTAAATCTCCTTTATTTCCAAAACTTTTATATGAAAATTTATTAAAACCATAATCTAATAATTTACCCGCTTCTTCAAACCTAACTTTTGTTGAAGGAGCTTTCATAATAACAGCAATTAATGACAAACCATCTCTTGTTGCACTTGCAGATAAATTATATAAAGCAAGTGAAGTTGAACCAGTTTTTAGACCTGTAGCACCTTTATATGTGTTAATTAATTTATTAGTATTAGATAATTGAGTTTCACCATTTCTTAAGGTCTCAGTCCAAATAGTTGTATATTTAGTGACATCTGGATATTTATTTAATAATTCTTTAGACATTAAAGCAATATCATAACTTGAAGTAACATGACCATCTTCATCCAAACCGTGACAATTTTTAAAACAAGTATCATTCATTCCGAAGTTCTTTTGCCTTATCATTCATCATTTGAACAAAGGCATCTTCTGAACCAGCAATGTATTCAGCCATAGCCACAACACAGTCATTTGCAGAATTTACGCAAATTGCTTTTAACATCTCATCAACTGTTAAAGTTTCCCTTGTATCAAGCCATATTTGAGAACCACCCATAGACGCAGCATTTTCACTACAAGGAACCTGATCTTCCAATGATATTTTTCCGTTTGACAAAGATTCCATAATTAATAATATACTCATAACTTTAGTAACTGAGGCAGGTCTTAATTGTTCATGAATATTATGAGAATACAATATTTGACCTGTCGTTTGTTCGATTAATGTAGCTGATTCGGATTCTAAATTAAGAGAGTTATTTTCATCAATAGAGCTATTTGTCTCTAGTGTATTGGAAATTTCGTTTGAAGAGGTTATATTATTAGAAACATTACCATTATCAGATGTATTATTTACAGGAGTGCTTGTAGTAGACCATACATAAACACTATCATCTGCAAGGCAAGGAACAGTTATTGAAAGTAGAATAACCAAAATTAAAAAAATTGTAAAAGAAAATTTTATTGATTTCATAAAAAGTACCTCCGCACATTTACTATGTAGTTACTATTAAAATAATAACTATTATTAATATATTTTGTACATTTCTAAAAAAGAACTTGACAAAGGTTATTCAATTAATATAATATGAAATAAACTTAGAAAAAATAGATATACTAACACTGAAAGAGGTATATCTATGAGTGTAAGCCGATGAATGGAGGAAATTTTTATGGAAATTTTAAAGGTGGAAAACTTAACAAAAAAATATGGTCAAAAAGATACTGAAGTTGTAGCATTAGACAATATTTCTTTTTCAGTAGAAAAAGGAGAATTTGTTGCAATTATTGGAGCATCTGGAAGTGGTAAATCAACATTATTACATTTAATAGGTGGTGTAGATAAACCAACATCTGGTAAAGTATTTATAGACGGAACAGATATTTATAGTTTAAATAATGACAAACTAGCAATGTTTAGAAGAAAACAAGTTGGACTTATATATCAATTCTATAATCTAATTCCAATTCTAAATGTAAAAGAAAACATAACATTACCATGTGATTTAGATGGTCAAAAAATTGATGAGAAATATTTTAATGAATTAATATCTATATTAGGATTAGAAGATAGAATAAATCATTTACCAAATCAATTATCAGGAGGTCAACAGCAAAGAGTTTCAATAGGTAGAGCTATGATGAACCACCCAGCAATAGTTTTAGCAGACGAACCAACTGGAAACCTAGACAGTAAAGCCTCAAGAGAGATTATAGATTTACTAAAAGAATCAAATAAAAAATATAAGCAAACTCTTATAATGATAACTCATGATGAAAAAATTGCATTAGAAGCAGATAGAATAATAACCATTCAAGATGGAAAACTTGTAAAAGACGAAAGAAAATAGGAGGGAGAGTTTGATGAAAATATTAAATCATATAACAGTGCAAAACCTTAAGATGAATAAAAAACGAACAGTAGTTACAATTATAGGGATAGCACTTTCAGTAGCTCTAATATGTGCTGTTACAACATTTGCAGTTAGTTTTCAGCAAGCTATGGTCAATAGAGAAATTAAAACATCTGGAAACTGGTATATTAATATAAATGAGATAAATCAAGATGATTTAAAAGATATAGAAAATAATAGTAAAGTTGAACAGGTAACATATAGTCAAGAAATCGGATATGTTCAACTTGAAAATTCTGAGAATGAATATAAACCATATGGGTATATAGAAGCATTAGACGAAAAAGCCTTAAATAATATGGGATTAAGACTAACAGAAGGAAGATTACCAGAAAATGAAAATGAAATCCTAATACCAGAACATTTAGAATCAAACGGGCATATAAAATATAATATAGGAGATAAGATCATATTTACCGTTGGAAATAGGGTAAGTGAAGGATATAAATTAAATCAAAGTATACCATATTATACAGAAGAAGACATAAAATTCCAATTAGAGAACAATATGCTTACAGAAGAAAATATATCATCTTTAAAAGAAACTTTTACACCAACAGAAAGTAAAGAGTATACAGTTGTAGGAATTATAAAAAGACCAAGTTTTGAACCTTACTCTGCTCCTGGATATACGATGATTACAAAACTTGATAAACTTGAAGAAAATAAAAGTTTAGGAATAACAATTTTACTAAAAAATCCTTCTTATACATATGATTTTGTACAATATTTAGAAGAAGATTTACAAATTTCAAATGTAAATACAAATACTAATTTATTAGAATATTTAGGAGTATTTGGAAATAACGGAACTCTAACTTTTGTAATAGGAATAATTACAGTTGTAATCATAATAATATTATTTACATCTGCATTTGTAATAAGTAATAGTTTTAATATTTCTCTAACAGAAAAGACCAGAGAATTAGGAATGATTTCAAGCATTGGTGCAACTTCAAAACAAATTAGAAAAAGCATATTCTTTGAAGGAGCAATTCTTGGACTGATATCAATTCCATTAGGAATAATCATTGGAGTAGGAGCAATAGGAATAGTATTATCTATTGTAAATAATATTATAAATAGTGGTATAGAGCCTTTAATTGATAATTTTAATCTTACTCTAGTAATATCTTGGCCTGCTATATTAATAGCAATATTTATTTCAATTATAATGATAATAATATCTTTAGTAAGACCAAGCATTAGAGCAGGAAGAATCTCACCAATAGATGCAATAAGAGAAAAATCAGATATAAAAATTACAAACAGACAACTTAAAAAACAAAAAAAGAATGGAAATAAAATTAAAGAATATAAAATTACTAAAAAATTGTTTGGAATTGAAGGAGTTATTGCTAGGAAAAATTTTAATAGAAGCAAAAAGAAATATAGAACAACCATATTTTCAATATTTTTAAGCATAGTTTTATTTATTTCTATGTCATCTATTATGGATAGTCTATTTTCAGTGTCTTCACTAAGAGTGCAGGAAATGGGTTACAACTTAAGAGTGTATTCAGGAACAGGGAATAAAACTGAAGCTGAGGACTATTTTGCAAAAATAGGAAAATTAGACGGAATAAAAGAATATGCAATAATTTCAACTGCAGAAATAGGAATAAATCAAGACATAATAAATCCTGATTCATCATTTTATTCTGATATTATATACTTATATGCTTTAAATGATGAATGTTACAATAATTACATAAAAGAGTTAGGATTACAGTATGATAACATAAAGGACAAAGCTATTTTATATGATACAAGAGTTATGCGAGTTCAACAAGACAATAAAATAAGAAGATTTGACTGTAATTTATTAAACATAAATGAAGGAGACTATATAGATTATGGAACGCTTGACGAAAACCATAATTTACATGTTGATGGAAAAATACAAATTGGAGTAAGAACAACCACATTACCAATGGATAGTATTTTTGCTGATAATACATCACCTGTTTTAATAGTTTCAAATGAGTTTATAAAAAATTTTGATTATACAGTTGATACAATGTATATAGATGCAGAAGATCCATATGAACTTCAAAATGAAATTGCCAATATAGATTATGATAATAATGGTAATATATATAATTTTGAAGAACAAGAAAGAGCAAATAACAATTTAAGTTTAATTATATCAATTTTCCTTTATGGATTTATTGCAGTAATATCAGTTATTGGAATTACAAATATATTTAATACTATAGCTACTAATATGGCTTTGAGAGGTAGAGAATTTGCAATTCTAAAATCAATTGGAATGACAGATAAAGAGTTTAAGAGAATGATAAATTATGAAAGTTTTATATATGGATTAAAAGCTTTAATATTCGGACTTCCTGTTGGAGTATTACTATCTTATTTAATATATAACATAACAGGAACAGTGTATGAACAAGAATATCATTTACCATTAAGAGCAATAATTATATCAATTATATTTGTTTTTGTAATAATATTTATCACTATGCAATACTCAGCAAGAAAGACTAAAAATCAGAATATTATAGAAACAATAAAAAAAGAAAATATTTAGTACACAAATTTATTTTATAATTTGGTGCACGAACAAATCCACGGAAAGCCAAAGAGAACATTAAAGTTTGCAAAAACTTAAGGCTTTCCGATTTGTTCTAAACAATATTTTATAAACCTTCTTTATATTACATAAAAATAGATAAATCAGAGAAAAGCAAATTATTTTTACAATTAAAGAAAGAATCAAATTATTAAAGTCAAAATTCAAAAATCTAATTACAAAAAAAGCAATAATACAAGCAAGAATAGGTCTTATAACAAAGTTAAAAAAATCAATTTTAAAATTAATCTTCTTTTTCAACTGAATTGCACTAATAGTAAAATTTAAAATTTCACTCACGAAAATACTAAAAACATAGCCTGCCAGTCCTATTTTAGGAACAATAAAATAAATTATAGCAATAGTCACTATTAAATCCAGTATATTACAAAACATCACACTAATATTTTGATTAATTCCTTTTAGCATGCCATCAATTATGCTATCTATGTACATAAAAACAATTAAAGGTGCAAAAAAACTTATCCAAAATGCTGGTTCTAAATTTTGATAAACAGCAAGACTTATATCATTAGAAAAGGAAATAAATATCCCACATATACCAATAGAAAAAAGAAAAGTAAGGTTAAATATAGTGTTGCAAATAGTAATGAGTCTTTTATGATTACCACCAGCAAGGAGCCTAGAAAATTCAGGAATAAGAAGTCCACTAAAAGAATTAATGAATACACTTGCAAACATTAGAATTGGCATAACCATTCCATTAATGAGACCATATTTAGAAACTGCCATAGAATAGGATAGCCCTGATAATTCTAGTCTTATTGGTATTAAAAATTGTTTTAAAGAAGAAAGACCGGAACGAATACAAGAAGTAATACCAATAGGAAATACAATTTTAAAGATTCTTCGTTTCATTAAAACTGGAATAGTTCTTTTTTCAAAATATTTTCTTTTATCTATATTATAAAAAATCACATTTAAACTAAAAGAAAAAACTTCTGAAATTACATCTGCAAGCATTAAAGCTATACATGCATCTTCTACATTCTTTGTATTACGTAGCAAAATATAGGTAAATATCATTTTAATTGTTAATTCTAATCCTTGAGATATTGCACTTTTAAATGATTTTCCAACAGCTGATAGATAACCACCAATTACAGAAGAAATGCTTATAAGAGGAAGCCCTAAAGTAATTACATATAATGGTTTAGGAGAAACCATATTTTTAAGAAATAAGTTAGATATTATTGGGGATAATATAAATATTAAAATGGAAACTCCTATACTTAGTGTAATTGCAAAAATCATACAGGTTTTGACAGATTTAAAAGCACTAAAGTAATTCTTTTTTGCAAAATCTTCAGAAACAGTGTAAGTACAAGCTATTCCTAAACCAGATGTAGATATTGTAATTGCAAAAGAATAAACTGATATTATTAAACTGAAAATACCAACCGCTTCTGAGCCTATTTTGTTTGCAACATAGATGTTAAAAACCATGCCTATCCCTCGCATTATTAATGCTGTAGAAGTTAAAATGATGCCATTAAACAAAAATAATTTTGCTTTCCTCAAAAATTATCACCATTAAATAATATTAAAGAAAAACAAAATTATGATTTAAAAGATACAAATTGTATTTTAATATACCTATTTTTTAGAATTAATTACTTTCAATTCAAAGGTTTTCAAAACAAGTATATTAAAAATTATTTATATGTTACTGAATTCAAAGTAATTGTTATAGTATCACCATTTGTACTTGCTAAAATCTTTATATCACTGCCAGAATCATTTCTAAACTTCAAATCATAGCTACCATAAGCAACTGCTGCATCTTTACCATCCTGTATATAAGGCACTTTATTGCTATGTTCATGTCTTTCAGTCACAACTAAAGATGGAACAGCTAAAACAGCATTGTATAGAGTTGTACTTACTTGACAATTTCCGCCACCATAACCTTGAATCTTATTTCCGTTTCTATCAAAAATATCTGCCTTTTCATAACCCTTGCTACTGGTTGCTTGACCTACAGTATTACAAAAAGAAAAAGTATCTCCAGCTTTAACTGTTGTATTATTTAATGTAGAACATGTAATCTGTAAGTTATTCTGTCTAGCTGAATCTTTTGTATAGATTTTAGTAGAAAAAGTAGATATTTGAGTTTCTACAGGTTGTTTAGGCTTTTCTTCCACCACATTAGCTCCAGAATTTTCAGTTTGTTTTGAATTTTCATTTGTACTCTGATTTGAATTAGTAGAAGTTTTACTTGCCTCGTAATTTGAGCTATTAGAATTAGTATATCTTAAATAGAAAAAAACACCTGCTCCAATTATTGCAAGGACTAATATAACGATTAAAACAATAGATTTTTTGTTTCTCATAATAAATCACCAGTATTAGTATAACCATGGAATAGTAAAAAATACATTATTGCATGAATTTTTATTCTATGCTAAAATATTACTGAAATTACTATGAGTAAAATGAAAAAGAAAAAAAACTTAAATAAGGAGAGAGATTATTCATGAATGAAAAAGAAAAAAGAGATGCAGGATTATTATATGACGCTAATTATAATGAGAATTTGATTAATGAAATGAAAAAGGCAAAAGATTTATGTTTTGAGTATAATCAAATTAATCCTAGCAATAGAGAAAAAAGAATGGAATTTATAAAGAAAATTCTGGGATCCACAAAGGAAAGGGTATTAGTAGAATCTAATTTTTACTGTGACTATGGATATAATATCAGTGTCGGAGATAATTTCTATTTGAACCATAATTGCATTATTTTAGATGTTGTCAAAGTTGAATTTGGTGATAATGTTTTTATTGGACCTAATTGTGGATTTTACACAGCTAGCCATCCTTTAAATGTATCAGATAGAAATAAAGGTCTTGAATATGCAAAACCAATTAAAATAGGTAATAACGTTTGGTTCGGTGGAAATGTTGTAGTAATGCCTGGAGTTACTATTGGTGATAATGTAACTATAGGAGCAGGAAGTATTGTAACTAAAGATATTCCTTCAAATGTATTGGCTTATGGAAATCCTTGTAGGGTAGTAAGAAATTTAGATTAATGATTTAAATATTTAATGTTTATAACTCCATTATTAATATAGGATTATAGACATTTTTTTAGTTGTATTAAATTGCATTTCATATAATTTATTTAAATAGTCACAAAAAAGCGTAACATTTTGTGTTTGAAATTGTATTACTAGTAATTAAAAATACAAACATAAAAAGGGGAAAGGTGGTTACATATGGAAGCGAATGATATAGAGGATAAAGAATTATATAGAAGATATTTAGATGGTCAAAAAGAAGCATTTGAGAAAATAGTAATGAAGTATAAAGACAAACTAATATATTTCATTTCAAAATATACTAATAATATATATGTTGCAGAAGATATTTCACAAGATGTATTTGTATATGTACTTTTAAATAAAGATAAATATGATTTTAAATATTCATTAAAAACATATTTATATATAATTGCTAAATGTAGGGCAATAAATTATCTAAAAAAAGAAAGTAGATTAATAAGAATGGATAATCAAGAACAATTATATAAAGACTCTAAAAATTTAGAAGATGAAATACTAGATAAAGTAATAGATAATAGAATTAAAGATAATATAAAAAAGTTGAAACCTAATTATCAAACTGTACTAGAACTTAATTTAATAGAAGGTTTTAAATATAAAGAAATCGCAATTATTTTGAACAAAAATATAGGCGAAATAAAAATATTATTACATAGAGCAAAAAAGAAACTAAAAAAATTATTAGAAGAGGAGGGGATTAGATATGAAGAGTAATGAATTATATTTACAAGAAATTTATAAAAAATATGAAAAGTCTAAGAATTTCAAAGATAAAAATACTTTTTATAAAATGAATCTTGATACAGTTCAAAAATATCACATATTGCAAATAGCAGCTACTTTTATCCTTTCATTTGTAATAACTTTTGGAGTTGTGTATGCTGGGTTTATAGCATATCAGAATATATGGAAAGAACCAAAGAAATATACCTTTGAGGAAGCTCATAATGTTACAGAAAAAGATATTGAAAAGAGTTTAACTGAAGATGAAGCTATAAATATTGCTAGAGATTTGGCAAAGAAATATAATAAAGATTTTGGAAATGTAACAAGTTGTAATTTGAATAAGAGTGCAGATGATATGACATGGTTAATTGTTACAGATACAAGCTTTAGTGTTAATATAGATGGAATTACAGGAAAACTTATTCAAATGTCTGATTTTAGTGTAGATGATACAAAAATTCCGGCAACAGCAAGTAGGGAAGAAGTAGAAGCGGTTGCAAATGAAATATACTTGAGTTTAGGTTATACTAATGGCGAATATGTACTAGCAGATTTAAGTAAAAACGCAGTAACAGATGATACAAATTTATGGCAAGCAGATTTTTGCAAAGAATATGATGGAATATATAACTATTATCAAGATATAAGGATAACATTTATTCCTGAAACAAAAGATATTGTTATATTAACTATATTTGATGAAGATTTTGAAAATAATCCTCTAATTATCACGAAAGAAGAAGCGGTTGAAATAGCTAAACAAAAAGCAAAGTCTTTAGGAAAAGATAACAACATGATAAAAGATGTTACAGTTAAACTAGATATAAGAAAAATGAATGCATATGTGTATGGTCAAGAACAAACAGCAATACCTAAGCCAGATGAGAATGTAGCAACTAATATAAACGAAAATACAACAGTAATCTCTACTACAGACGACACAGTAGTATATGATGCAGAAGATATAGTAAGAAAGGTATGGGTAGTAGAAATAGAATATAAAGAAAATGAATATGCATTTTCAGAAAAAGATATGTATTTTGTAGACTGCACAACAGGAGAGATAATCGGAGGAGACAGTATGAAATAGTTGTTAATTTAAAAATAAAGGAGATAAAACAGTTATTAGAAAAGTTTCTAGTAACTGTTTTAATATATTTAAATTAATAAATTTTTAATAATTAATAAAATTTAAATTAATAAGTAATGAGTATAATAACATCAGGACATAAAATTTATTAATCACTAAAAGATGAAATTTAGTAAAATTTGCATAAATTAGCATAAGTATGCTATAATATATGTGTTTGGTGCAAAAGATCAAGGAGAAAAGTTGAAAAATAATTACAATTTTTTTCCAACATGAGAAAGGAATAAGAACTAATATGAATAGAGAAAATAAGGTAAAAGTTTTTAAAATTATTTTAATGATATTAGTTGCAGTTATTTTTATTGGAGCAATAATATATTTAATTCCTGTAATAAAAGACTTAAGTACAACAGAAGGGCAATTGGCATTCAAAGAAAGAGTATCAAACTCTGGAATATGGGGAATGTTAGCATTATTTGGATTACAGTTTGCTCAAATTTTCCTTATAATAATACCAGGAGAACCAATAGAAATATTAGCAGGTATGTGTTATGGAGGATTAGGTGGACTAATATTTATAACAGTTTCTGCGGCGATTATTACAACTATGATAATTTTCTTAGTAGGTAAATTAGGTAGAAAATTTGTATATGATTTTTGCAGTGAAGAGAGAATTAAAAAAATAGAAAATAGTAAACTATTTAAAAATACTAAGAAGATAGAATTAATAATGATAATATTATTTATGATACCAGGAACGCCAAAAGACTTGTTAGTATACATAGCAGCACTTTTACCAATAAAACCGATAAGATTTGTATTAATATCAACATTTGCTAGATTTCCATCTGTAGTATCTTCAACATATGCAGGTTCTAATTTATTAGATGGTAATTGGCAATCAGTTATTGTTATTTATGCAATAACATTTGCATTGGTAGGCATAGTCATATTTTTATTTAATAAATTTGATAAAAGTAAAACAACATCAGAAACATTGAAAACTATTCAAAAAGGTATAAAATAAACAGGGGAGTAAAGATTAAAAATGAATGAGTTAATAGTAAGTAAAACCACTAAAGACAAAATCATAGAATATATTACATACTTTTTTATTTACTCATTTCTAGGATGGATATTAGAAACAATATATGCTATTTTAATTAATGGCTATTTTGTAAAAAGAGGTTTTTTATATGGACCAATTTGTCCAATATATGGTTTTGGAGCAGCTATATTGATAATGTCAACAAAAAAACTTTATGGAAAACCATTTAAAAAATTTTTAATAGCAACAGTTGCATTTACAGTATTTGAATATATCGTTTCCTATTTATTAGAAGTATTGTTTGGATTAAGATGGTGGGATTATACAAATGATTTTTTAAATATAAATGGAAGAGTTAGTCTTTTATATTCAATATTTTGGGGTTTAATAGGACTTTTCTTACTAGAGAAACTACATCCATTTATACAAAATCTGATACAAAAGTTTACTGCAAAATGTAGATTTAATATTCAATATATTGTTGCGATAGCCTTAATAGTAGCAGTGATAGTAGATACAGTATTTTCAGCAATAAGATATTTAAATTAATAAAAACCATGAAAGGAATTTTATAAATTATGCCAAAATCAAATGTAAAAATTAAAGAAAAAATACAAGGGAAAAATAATGAAGTAGAAAATAACACATTAAATGGTGAAAGTAATGTTGTACAAAATAAAAGAACTTTTACCATAATGGGAATAAGTATATGGAGAATTTTAGCATATTTTATTATATATAGTGTTATAGGTTATATTGTAGAAACATTATATGGAATAATAACTAAAGGAGTATGGGAAAGTAGGCAAAGTTTTTTATATGGCCCATTTTGTGGTATATATGGCTTAGGTGCAGTTATTATGATTATATTTCTTCATAAATATCAAAAGAAATATAATGCCTTATTTATTGGTGGATTTATTGTAGGATCAATTATTGAATATGTTGTTAGTCTTTTTGGAGAGATGGTATTAGGTGTTAAATGGTGGGACTATTCAGGCATGCCTTTAAATTTAAATGGTAGAATATGTGTGTACTTTTCAATATTCTGGGGATTTTTAGGAATGTACCTAATTGCTTCTCTAAATCCAAAAATAGATAGATTAATTAATTGGATTAAATTAAAATTTAAATCTCTAAAAACTTTAAAGGGTGTAACTATAGCAATTATAATATTACTTTTATTAGACTGTATAGCAACGGGTTTTGCAATTGATTTATTCTTAATTAGAATGATTGCAAAAAATGATATTAATGTAGAAAATAAGGAACAAGTAATACAAGAATATAATACAATTTATGGAAATGAAAAACTTTCAAATTTTATTTATAAATTCTGGGGAGATAAAAAAATGATTAAGACATTTCCAAATTTAAAAACAATTGATAAAGATGGAAATATTATTTATATGGATAGTTTACTAGATATACAACCATATTATATGCAAATATATGATAAAAGCAAGATAACCAGTAAAGAATTTTTAGAACAAATTACTGGAAATGATAATTAATACAATAGCCTTATATAAAACATTAAAATTTTATATAAGGCTATAAATTTATTACATATCAGCTAAAGGATTACGTTCTACAGCACTTCTAACTTGGTCATTATTAACATGTGTATATATTTCTGTAGTAGAAATACTTTCATGCCCCAGAAGCTCTTGTAAAGCTCTTATATCAACATTTCCATATTGATACATTAATGTTGCAGCAGTATGTCTTAATTTATGAGTAGAATATTTATTATTGTCTAATCCAGCTGCTTTAAGTTCTTTGTTTACGATATATTGTATTGTTCTTCTACTTATACGTTCTTTCCTCTCACTTAAAAATAACGCATTTTTTGAATTAAATTTATCAGTTTTTATACATTCTTTAGGCCTTACTTGTAAATATTCACTTATAGCCTTCATGCAAGCATTATTTAAGTAGATAGTTCTCTCTTTGTTACCTTTACCTATTACAGTCATTTTTAATTCACTAAAATCTATGTCTGAAATATTTATATTAACTAGTTCTGAAAGACGAAGCCCACAGTTTAAAAAAAGTGTTATAATTGCATAATCGCGTTGATAATTTCTATTATCTTCATTAGAGGCTACATCAAGTAATTTTTTGCTTTCTTCAAGATTTAAATATTTTGGCAATCTTTTATCAAGTTTAGGAGTTTCTAAATTTTGAGCTGGATTAACTTCTATTAAATTAGCCTTTTGAGATAAATAGTTAAAAAATACTCTTATGCTTGAAGCTTTTCTAGCTCTAGTAGTTGCTTTACTTCTCAATTCAATAGCCATATAACTTAAAAAAGCATGAATATCTTCTAATTTAATTTTTTTAATTGTATCTATAGAAATATCTTTAATAGTTATTTTATTAAAATCTTTTTCGGAAGTAAGTTTAAATCTTATTTTTATAAACTTTAAGAACATTATTAAATCATAGTTATACTCCTTAATAGTATTAGGTGATTTATTTAATATTGTAGCAGTATAATCCAAAAAAGCATTAATATATGTTGGGTTGTCCTCGTGATTAATCATTTGTTCCACACTCCTTAATTTGTATTATATATCAAAATTTTTAAAAAATAAAGATATTATTATCATTTTATAATATAATATGATATCCAATATATGACATAAACAGATCGAAAAATTAGTAAAATTTTGTAGAACTATTATTTTTTTTCTTGATTTAATTTAAAAATATAGTATAATGGTTGTGGTATAATTCACCTAAAAAGAAAAGGAGGTAAAATCTTGGAAAATATAAATATTAACGATATTTGGAAGAGGGGATTTGAAGACCCTGATATGATTAAAGTAGAAGAAGAAACAAGAATTGAAGCAAGTACCAATACAGAAGAATGTATAAAAAAATATACTCAATTAGAACAAGCAAGAAATGGAAAATATATAAGTTCTGATTTAATGAAGTTAGTTTTTAAAAACTATGCAGATGATTTGGAATTTAGACGAAAATATAATTTGGCAGTATCTAATAGTGCTGCATGCTTGGCAAATAAAGCTTTTAAAATAGCAGTTTCTGATTCAAATGTTAAACATTGCATATTTGTTGCAGGTGCTTATGGATCAGGAAAATCTTTTTTAATTCAGTCATTATATGAAAAGAATAAAGATGAACTTAAAAATAGTGTGGTATATGAAGGGTCTATAACTTCAAAAGCAATTGATGAGAAAATAGATACAGCTATAAAAAATGGGGTTACACCAAGTATAATAGTATTAAATCCAACTTTAGAACTTTCAGTAAAAAATATAAAAGAAAGAGCAAAACGTATAGGAAGAGATGTGGCAAAAAAGGATTGTGTATTTGTTTATGCAAATATATATGATGCATTAAAAAGGTTGAAAGAAAAATATAAAGACTTAAGTTTTGTCATTTATAACAAAAAAACAAACACACCAACAGATTTAGAGATAAGCAAAAATATTGAAGACTTAAATCATGGCTCATACGAAGAAATTGCAAAAGAATATGACGAGATTATAGGAACTATTTAAAGAAAGGAGTATATGATATTCTTTTAGTATATCATGTGAATCAATTATGGATAAAAATGAAGATATAAAAAATGAAAAAGAAGAAAAATATATAGCAAATTTAGTTAAACTTGGCAAACTAATATCTATAGAAGCTTCTAAAAATCCAAAATTAGAGGAAAAAATAAAAAAAATGTCAAGTTATTAATAAAAAGGATGTAAATAATATGGGAAATATAGACAGAAAAATAATAAATTTGAAAGAATTTAACAGTTTAGATATGCAACGAGTTCAAGAAGAAGTTATTAAATTAGCTACTACAAGAACTGATGAATTATTGGAGAAATATAAGCATCAAGATTTATCACATAATGGCAGATATATAAATTCAGATTTAATGAAAATGATATTTGATGTGTATGCTGAAAGTCAAGAAAATAGAGGAAAATATAATTTGGCAGTAACAAATAGTGCAGCATGTTTGACAAATGAATTTTACACAAGAGCTGTGCATAATAAAGAAGTTAAAAGATGTATATATGTTGCTGGTCCATATGGAGCTGGAAAATCTTTCTTTATACAATCATTATTCTTAGCGGGAATAATTCCAAATGATACAATTGTATATGAAGGTTCTATTACAGCACCTGCATTTGGCAAAAAAGTAGAAATGGCTATAAAAAACAATATTAATACTGAAATGGTTATACTAAATCCAACATTAGAACTTTCTCTAAATAATATAAAGCAAAGAGCAATAGAAACAGGAAGAGACGTAATTAAAACAGAGGTGGTTGAAAAATATGCAGACATGTATTCTAATATAGAGAAATTGTTTTTATATTTAAATACTACTTTTCCTCACTTACAGAAAGAAAAATATCCTATTTCTCTTCAAATATATAATAAATTCAGCAATATACCCGAAGATTTAAATGTAAGCTATGATATTAAGAATTTACAACATGGTACAAGGCAAGAAATTTCTGAAAAATATGACTTAATTATTAGACAATTAACAAATAATATTAATATGGAACAAGATAATGAATTGGAATTATAAATTTTTGCTGATGCAAAAGCATGCCATCCAGATAAAATAAAAAAACGATTAGATTTTTTAGATAATATTTCAAAGCAACTATCTTTAATAGATGCAAGAGAAGAGCGATGATTATAAGCATCAAACAATATTTATGAGCTGGGGGGATTTCCCTCAGTTTTTTATATAACACAAAAATATTTCTTTATGACAAAGTTGAGTAAAAAAACGGTAGAGTAGGGGGGAAAGGTGCAATTTCAATATTTATAAAATTTATTATATTTTCTTTTTTAAATTTTTTTCTAAATGATAATGAATATAATATAAATCTTAATTTGTTTTTTAAATTTTATTGACTTTTATTTGATACTATTATATAATGCGAACAATAGTTCCTTGCAATAAGGATTGTACTACTATAAAAAATAAATTAAGAACTAAATTTTATATAAAGGATGTGTTCTTATGAACGAAAAAAAGAATGAAATTATTTTATTTGAAAATCAAGGAGTAAAGTTAGAAGTAAATTTAAAAGAAGATACTGTGTGGTTAACTCAAGCCCAAATGGGTATATTATTTGATGTCAAGCAATCTACTTTTGAGTGAGCATATTAATAATATTTTTAAAGAAGATGAATTAGAAGAAAAAACTTCTATCGGAATTTCCGATAAAAGTTCTGGTGGGCGAAAATCAAAGATTTATAATTTAGATGTAATAATATCTGTTGGCTATAGAGTTAAATCAAAGAATGGTGTGATTTTTAGACAATGGGCAAACAAGGTTTTAAAAGATTATATGCTAAAAGGATATGCTGTTAATCAAAGAAGATTAGAATATTTAGAAAAAACAGTAAAATTGATTGATATTGCTAATAGAATTGATGAAAGATTAGAAAGCTCTGATGCGAAGGAAATATTAAAAGTAATTGCCGAATATTCAAAAGCTCTAGATTTATTAGATGATTATGACCATAAAACATTAAAGAAAATAGAAGGAAATATTGATGAAAGAAAAATAAAGTACGAAGATTGCATAAATATTATAAATAAATTGAGATTTAATGAAGAAAGTACGCTATTTGCAGTAGAGCTACTTTATTTATATATTTTTTAAATTTTTACGGAATTTTATATAAAAATGAAAGGCAAGTTATTGACAATAATACACTCGCAGCACTAACATTACTTATTGCTGAGTCAAATCCAAAAGAAAAAGATGTAATTATTGATTTAGTAATGAATTTTCTAAATAATGAATAATTAAAAGTAATATTTATAAGCCAAAGGAATATGAAACTTTGACATTTTATATACATCTGATTTACGATATGTATATGAAATGTCGAAAGAATTTCTATTTTCAAAATAATATGAAATTAAGATGTTGTAATTTTTAATTATCAGAAGAAAAATGTTTAGAATATAATAAAGTAATTTGTCTCGCAGATTGCAAATTTTAATTTTAAATAAAATGAGTAAATAAATATAGGATTTAGAATGAGTATATTATTTTCGATATACTCATTTTTTATTAAATAAGGTGGAGTTTCTCATAAGTCTTTATTAATTATGTAAAATACAAAAAATGTTGTATAATATAGTTGTAGTTCTATTTTGCGATATTTTAAAGTGTAAGGAGGTAATTTATTTGAGAGAGTTATTTGTAGAAAAAGTAATTGATAAAACTGAAAACTTTTTAGACAATAACCAAAGAAAAATGTTAAAAGAAATACTAACAGAAATATGTTTAAATTACCAAATAGAAATATTAGAGCAAAACCAAATAGAAACAATACAACACAATAATGAAGAATTATTAAATAAATTTATTTCTTCAAAAGAAATTGAAGGATGTTCAACAAGAACTTTAAATTACTACAAGGATAATATAACTAAAATGTTAGAAAAAATAAACTTACCAATTGAAGAAATTACTACTGAAATATTA